>WJKO01000264.1 GCA_014729055.1 Promethearchaeota archaeon
AGTAACAAGAAACCTAAGAGCGCTATAAAAATAAATTTTCAGGCCCGTGCTAACGAGATTCTGCGATTTAAACAGACTTTACAAAAATATTCTCATTTAATTAATTGTATTGAGATTGGGACTGAATCTTTTTCTCAAACACAATTAGATCGCTGGAATAAGAATATAACAGTGTTACAAAATAAGCAATCTGCTACATTCCTATCAAATTCTGGGATATCATATATTAACTACTATCTATGGTTAGACGAATCTACTACGATTGAAGAATTAGATGAAAATATTGATGGTATTTTTTCCTTGCCAGAAGTGCCTATCATAGCGTCAAATAATACCGTTCCTAACCATGTTCTAAATTACGAAATTTCTGCTATATATGACAAATTAGGTAGATCGTCTGTTAGAAATATTTATCATCTCAATTATTGTGAGCAGTTCTTGAATGAAACCAATTTAATTGCAAAAAAGATTTCCATGATATATATTGGATTAAAGAAATTAGTAAATACGTTTATTACACCTAAAAATGAGAAGTTAATAGAAAAATCGAAAATATTATCAGAAGCATTTTTTCCTATGGCTGAGGATTTCTTAAAACGCCGTATTTATATGGCGGTTAATATCGCAGAAAAAATAGAAAAGATAAGATTTCGAATAAAAACCAAATCTAAAGAGGTTCTTCATTCATATTTGCATCAATTCGAGGAACAAGCAAATCGAATTCTAACTCCTATCGAAAACATCGGAATCAATTTCCAAGATTTATGAGATTAGTTTAAATTTTCGAAAAGATAAAAAACAAGGAAATATAGTTGAGGATTATATCAGAGTAATGAATTATCAATGAATAAGGGATAAACCAATGTCATACGATCAGAAAACATGTAATGGATGTGGAAAAAATATAGCACCCTATGAAAATAGTGTAACTTTTCCGTGTCCACAATGTGGAGATATAGATATTAATCGATGCGAACGATGCAGACAATTTGCAATTGAATATAAATGTCCTAAATGCGGTTTTATTGGGCCATAAAATTATTAGAAGGGATGAGTATGGGAAAACACTTTGTTTTAGCTATAACGGATGTTATGCCGGAAGGAGTCTTGTCTGATGACGAAATGGAGGAGCTTAAAGCCAAACTTGAAGAAGCTCTTAAACCATTGGATACTGTTATTGAAGTATGCAAATTTGAACCCGTGGCATTTGGATTAAAAAAGTTTAAAATGAGACTAAAAATACCAGAAGAACTCGAAGGTGGCACTCAACCTGTCGAAGATGCTCTTGAAGCAGTTGATGGAATTCAACGTGCCGAAATCGGTATGGTTTCACGAATCTAAAGATAAAATAGACATTTTTCTTTTAAGTTCTATGAAACATTTTTTCTATTTCTTTATAGTCAAAGTACAACATGGTAGGTCTGCCATGGCAACAATGATGTGGATTTTTACATTTGGCTAAATCTTGGATTAATTTAATGACCGTTTCAGGATTATCAATCTCCTCTCCAGCCTTAATTGACATTCTACATGCAGTTAACTTAAGGATACTATCGTATTCTTCTTCAATGCTTGTTTGTTTCCCTTTTGAAATTATTTCTAAACACAAATCCCTGATAAATGTGGGATCTGAACTCTTTTTGAAGTTTGCTGGTACCGTTCTGATTATAAATGTGGATCCTCCTAGACTGTCAACTTCAAACCCGAACTTTGATAATTTTGGACATAATTCTTTTACGAATTCTACTTCGTTGACACTTACATCAAATTTTATCGGAATAAGAAGTGTTTGTTTTTTAATACCCCGATCTTTAAAATTCCGAAGCACTCGCTCGTAATTTATTCTTTCATGTGCAGCATGCATATCTAAGAGATAAAATCCGTCTATTCCTTCAAGAACAAAGTAGACTTGGTTGAGTTGACTTGTTTGGTTGGGTATACGAAATTTAGGAAATACGTCATGTGTCTCAATCCAATTGGATTGTCGTGCTAGATTTCTTAATTTTGAAGGATTTTCTTTTTCAGATATAGTCTTAGATCTTCCATTTAGACCAGGATATATTTGATCTAACTTAATATCAAAGGCTTTTGGCGCTCCTATTTCGGGTTTGCTTTTCTTTGACTTAACAATCATATCATGTTTATCTACATTGGTAGTATCTTCTACTGAACTCTTTTGGCGCTCTGCCACTTTTTGTAATTTATTATCATCCTCTGATTCCAGAATTTTACCAATTTTATACTCCGATATTGAATTTGGTTCTTTAATTCGACTCTCTGTTTTCAGTTTTCCAAATTTTTCGTTAACTTTAATTTTCAATATTCGTGTCAATTTTTTTAAAAATTCAGTGGAATTTTCAAACCGTATAACCTTTTTGGTAGGATGAATATTAAAATCAACGGTACTTGGGTTAAGTTTGAGAAACAATATATAAAAGGGGTGTTTCTTAACCATAATATATCCTTTATATGCAGTTTCCATGGCGTTCTTGACCAATGGACTCACCACATACCGTCCATTTACAAATAAACTAGAACTTAATGTTGTAGACCGTGATAATGATGGGTCTCCTAGATAACCCCAAATCTTCATCTCATTATCCTTGTATTCAAATTCAATAAGATTTTTAACGACTTTTTTTCCGTATAGATCAAAAATTACATTCTGATATCTGTCTGTCGAAGGGCTATTAATAATTGGTATGTCATTATGTACCAATTTGAAATGTATTTTCGGATAAGCTAAGACTAAACGGGTTATTATATCAGTAATATGTCCCATCTCCACCCGATCCGTTTTAAGAAATTTATATCGAACTGGAGTATTGTAGAAAAGATCTTTGACTTTTATATTAGTCCCGACTAAACATCCAACATGCTCTGCGGAAACATTTTCCCCTCCCTCGATCTTAAACTTCAAACCCATATCGCTATTATTTTGTTTAGTAATTAATTCAATTTTACTAATCGCAGATATGCTATGTAATGCCTCCCCTCGAAATCCAAGAGTATATAAGTTGTTTAAATCATCGGCACACTCTATCTTTGAGCTAGTATGTTCAGCAAATGCAAATTCAACGTCATCAGGATTGATACCACACCCATTGTCTATTACTTGAATCAATTCCTTACCATAGTTCTTGATAATAATTGTAATTTCGGTTGCACCCGCATCTATTGAGTTTTCAACTAATTCTTTAACCACAGAGGCAGGTCTCTCTATAACTTCACCTGCTGCAATCTTTTCATGATCTCTAATAAACCGTATTCTTTTAGGTTCTCCAGTTCCGTTGGGCATGTTAATTTTATTAATTTTTTATTTTTATTAATTTTATTAAGATGGCTCGAATAAATACAAAACTAAGAAAATTCATGTCGAATGATTCCTTTAATTTAATTATATCTGACTTAGTAGAACAAGCTAACCAATTGAGAAAAGCGCTTATTCATATATTGAAAACAGAGGATAATCAAAAACAAATATTTGAACGTATATGGAACAAATTTCTATCAGACTATGATTGTATAGAAAATCAATCAAATTATATGGAGATATATGCAGACATCTTAACACAAAGTGCAGTTTTTGGATTATTTCTAATCTGGTTAAAAAAAAATAATAAACATAACGTTAATTATTCGTCTATATTTCCGCAAAAAACTTACTTTTACATACTATTTCAGTGGATCGAAACAGAAGCCCCTCAAAGCATTCAAGATAGAATATCTTCAATTTTTAATGAGGTTCTAAATAAACTTGATATTGAAACTAGGGCAGATAAAGATTGGGACATAATTTTGGACAATAAATTTTATGATAGTTTTCTTTGGCATTATCAACCCCGACTTGCAAAGCAAAAAGGAATTGTTTATACACCTGAACCTGTTATAACATTCATTATTAATAGTATTCACCATTTATTAAGTAAGAAGTTGGGGATAAATGAAGGCATTTATTCAGAAAAAGTTAATATTTTGGATCCCGCCACAGGTATAATGGGATTTCCTTGTCAAATCATTAAATTCTTTCATAGTTTATCTAAACAAAAGCAAATACAAATGAAAAAAGACCTTCAAAACATATTTGCCTTTGAAATTCTTCCAGTTCCTTACTTATTCGGAATATTGAGAACAACATTATTGCTTGAACGATATGGTGTTCTGAGTATTAATTATGATAATCAACCTCATTTCTATTTATGCAATGCGTTAACAAAAATAAAGGATGTTGGAGAAGTTGGAGAAAATAATTTCAGGAAATTAATTTTCAATAACGATGTATTGGTAGTTCTCGGCAATCCACCGTATAATGTTTCGAGTCAAAATAAGATAGATTGGATTGAGCAAAAAATCAATTATTCTCCAAATCTAACCCTTGAATCTGAGTCGGAGATAACTGAATTAAAAAAAAAGGCAAATGATTATTTTTGGGATCTCCAGCGTAATGGAACTAAAAAAATAAGCGGATATAAAGCGATCCAAGATGATTATGTCAAATTTATTCGATACGCTCAATATTTAGTAAAAGAAAACTCAACTGGTATTGTTGCTTTCGTGACTAATAACTATTATATCGATGGGCTTATTTTTCGAGGTATGCGTAGTTCATTAAGAAAAACATTTGATGAAATTTGGATCGTTGATTTAAATGGAGATATAAGAAAACCGGTTCCGAAGAACCTTAAAAAGCGCGGTATCACTCAAGATGAGAACATTTTTGACATTACATCTGGTATCGCAATATCGTTTTTCATAAGATATAAAGACCACTCTGATTCACATTGTAAAATCTATTACGCAAGTTTCTGGGGGACTAAGATACAAAAGATGCAGTTTCTGATGAAATCTATCAAAGAAATGGAGTTTGTTGAAGTTGCTAAACGAAGAGACTATGAATTTTGTCCTGATACCTTCGGTTTAAGAAACAAATATAATGAATTTACATACATACTTGATATATTTAGAAAGCATATCCAGGGCATTGTAACTGGAAATGATATGTTTATTTCAGATATTGATAAAAATGCCTTAAAGAAAAGAATAAAAGACTTCTTTGATGACAAACTGACTATTGAAACTCGAAGTTGGAACTATGAGACGGCAAAAACAAAGACAACTTGCGATTTTGCATTAACAAACATTATAAAATGGAATTATAGAGGATTCGATATCCGCTATATTTGCTATGATAAAGCGCTAATCGTACGAGATCGATTTGTGATAATGCAATCACTCATCCCATCTGATAACGGAAATGTTACTCTAATCATAAATAGACAAAACCGTTCGGATTTAGCATCAAGCTTTTTCATTTCTGATACAATATTCGACCATAAATGCTGCGAAGGGGCATCAGGATTGCATTCCTACGCCTTTCCACTCAAAATAATAGAATCAAACAAAGAAATCCCAAATATTAACAATAAATTTAAAAATATCCTTCCTTATTCCGAACAGATTAGTGATAAAGAATTATTTTTCTATATATATGCGATTCTTTATGCGCCTACATATAGGAAAAGATATTATCACGGATTGATGAGTGATTTCCCAAGGATTCCTTTTCCAAGCGATTTAGAGTATTTTTACCAAATGTCAATGCTAGGAAGAATGTTAGCCAACTTACATCTTTTAAATCCAAAATATCTTAATATCGATGAATTTGAAATAAGTGAGAGCAAAGATCTCTCTATATATTCTGTTAAAAGAAAAGATGTTGATAAAAACGGCAATTCCATCATAGATACATATGATCCTTATACGCAAAAGATATACTTTAATAAACGCACGAAACAGCAGTTAAACCAGGAAAAAATGCATGGGACACTTAATCAAGTAATGTGGATTGGTGGAATCAGTCGCAAAATGTGGAAATTTGAGATCGGTGGTAAACAACAACTTAGGCAATGGTTATATGCAAGACGTTATTCTAATATCCGAAAGCGAAACACCATTTCCAGACCAATAACAGAAGAAGAACTAACGAGATTCCTTGAAATCTGTAGTGCAATTAAAAAAACGATAGAATTACTGCCCAAAATCGATGAAATATATTTAAATATCGATAAATAAAATTTAAATTTAAAGATCAATAATACTTTTGTTATTTTAAACATCTTTCGGGAGCTTTGGAATTGAAAAAACATTTTGGATCTGATGCGTGAATGTCTCCTGTATATAAATATGCATTTGCTCGGCAACCGAAACAATATAACTTATATTTGCACCATCTGCAGGGACCTTTTACTTTGATATGAAATAACAAGTTCTTTTTACCACGCTTTACGATATCTAAAAAATCTTCTTTATAGATATTGCCTTCGGGTAGATCTCTAAGTAATAAACAAGGAACAACATCACCTTGTGCAGTCACGCCTACATGACATTTACATGCGTATTTTCCATCTGAACTGCCTACTGCGAGCATATGTTTTCCTTCAATTTTTGCTCGATAAAAAAACACTTCTTCAATTTGAGTTAAACTCGGTTCCCATTCTGCTGCATTTTCTCTTCCCATACCTAAGGGGCGATATTGAACAATCGCAACATGTTTCGCCCCCTTCTCATAGAACCAATCCATTAAGGTAATCATTGTACTTGCATTTTTATTAGTAAGCGTCGGGCATCCATAAACATGATCGGGTGGAAATCCTGCCTCTAAGAGTCGATTATATCCGTCAATCTTTTTCTGAAGAGAGCCTGGGATGCTGTTTATTTGATTATATATATTTTGATCTAATGTATCAATATGAATTCCTATAAAAAATTCTAAATTACTAGAGTTCGCGAGTTGTTGTGCTTCCGTCAGCCATCTTGCTTGAGATTCTGATATTAATGCGGATAAAGGGCAGACTATATGAAATCCTTGCTGGATTGCATGGAATAACATATCTTTAAACTTTGGATGTAACAATTGGTCGCCCCCATAGAAATAAATAACTTTAGCACCAAGTGTTTTCAAGCGTAAAAGATTTTGAAACATCTCCCACGATAGATTATCTTTTTTGAGTTGGGATTGATTTTTTGAGCTTGCATAACAAAATCGACAACCGCCAGCGCATCGTTCATTGATTTCAATATTCATGCACAAAGGATCCCCACGTAAATATACCTTTAACAATTCTTTCCTTGACCACATGTCAATTAACGGATTTTCCCGCTTTCGCTTCTTTCTTAACATCTTTCTTAACTTCTTTCTTAACATTCTTATAAATTCATAATTTTTATTTCTAATTCCATTTTCTAGAAAATATAATTTAAGATTTTAAAGAATTCAATAGAAACTGAATAAGTTGTTTTTATGAACGATCTAAAGCCGATGAGAATATCTGGAATAGTTCTTTCCACTATCGGAGTAGTTTTAATCTTGTTTAGTGGGATAAAGACAGTGACTAACTTTAGGATCCTTTCTGATATCATACAAAATATCCTTATTTTTAATATTATACTGCTTATTTTCATGCCAGAGCGAAAAAGGTTGTTAAAATCATTTATTTTAGGTATAATAGTGATGATCTATGATTTTTTGATAGAAACGATTGCTGTAAAATTTGAATGGTGGTTTCCTTTAAGCGGAACTCAATATCCCCCTTTCTTAGTAATTCCACTCGAAATGGTAATAAGCTTCTTCATTATAGGTAGCTCATTTAGTCTACTATTTGATCTTCCAGAAAGGATCGAGGAAATCAAAGATCATCGATTTGTCTCGTTGAAAAAATTGTTTTCTAAGAAATACTCAATCCATATTTTTCGTGTGATTTTAGTAGTTCTAAATGCATTTGTAGGCATGCACGGGGATTATTCAGCTCCAGACGAGATATGGATGCCCGGAGAGAATTGGTCACCATTATTTACGTTTCTTATATGGTTAAGCGGGGGATTGTTATCTGTGGCAGTTTTCTATTTTATCGAATATTTAATGCCAAACCAGAAAGAAAAACCAATTTTTGATTAAAGCCAATTATTTACTGATTATTCTATATGTTTTAAAGTCATAAAATAAAAATCATAATAAGAAAATGGGCATGAATGATTCCTCAGACGACCCCTATCATTGGGCAAAATTGGATCGAAATTCATTACCGGAAATGATGAAAGAATGGTATGACGTGAAAAAACAATATCCTAATCACCTACTAGCATGGCGCATGGGAGATTTTTACGAATTTTTTTATCATCCTGATGTAAAGATAGTCGCAAATTTATTGGGTTTAACGAAGACATTTCGAGGTTCGGGAAACAATAGACATCCGTTGGCAGGTATTCCTCACAAGGCAACCCAACATTTTAAATCCCTCATAAAGCAAGGGCAGACTGTCGTGATCGTGGAACAACTTGAAGATCCTAAAGAAGCTAGAGGAAGAATAGTCAAACGTGGAGTAGTACAGATCCTTTCTCCAGGAACAGTAATCGATGAAAGTTTATTGGACGCAGTTCAAAATAATTATCTTGTTGCAATTACAAAAGAATCAAGTTATTACGGTGTTGCGTTCATTGACTTGTCATGTGGTGACTTTTTTTGCTCGCAATTTAAAATAAAATACGATTATACTAATCTAATATCATTAATCAGCAGATTTGAACCAGTAGAATGTATCATTCCGGAAGCCATAAAATCTAATAAAGAGCTCATGTCAAAATTAAAAGAATCATTACCCAAAGACATAATCATAAAAATACATAATCGGTATGCTTTCCAATATGATAATGCATACCAAGCTTTAATAAAGCATTTTAATGTGAAGACTCTTGATGGATTTGGAGTTCAAGATCTAACAGCCGGGATTTGTGCAGCAGGTTCGATACTGGAATTCCTTTCAGAGACTCAGAAAACTGTTTTATCGAATATAACTGACCTTAAACGTTATCTAAAAGACGAAATTATGTTTTTAGATGCCGAGACACAAAAAAATCTTGAAATTCTAAGAAATTTAAATGACAATAGCCAATATGCATCGCTTTTATATATTTTAGATAAGACCACAACACCAATGGGTGGTCGCTTGATGAAAAAGATCATTGTTCAACCGCTCTTAAATAAGGAAAAAATTGAAGCGCGTCTCGAGATTGTTGATTGTTTCAAAAGCGATAATATGTTACGAAATGATCTTAGAGAATTTCTATCTGAAATGGGTGATATGGAAAGAATAATCTCTCGTATAAACTATTCCAGGACTGCAAATGCACGAGATATAGTATATTTGAAGGCTGCTTTGAAATTATTACCGGATATCCAGAATATTTTGAGCGGAATAAATGTAGAACCATTAAAAAAAATAGTAAACTCTTTCGAGGACTACACAAGGATAATTGAACTCATTAATTCGGCAATAAAAAATAATCCACCGACTACAATAACGGAAGGGGATATAATAAAAGACGGATATGATTCACGAGTCGATGAAATGAGAGATATTCTCGCTAACGGTAAGGATTGGATTCTAAAATTCGAGGAGAAGGAAAAAGAAAAACTGCAAATCTCTGCGGGATTTAAAATCGGGTTTAATAGAGTCTTGGGATATTACATTCAAATTACAAAACATGCCCTCAAAGGAATTAATAGTTTGCCAGAGAATTACATTAAAAGGCAGACATTGAAGAATAGCACCCGATTTGAAACTGAAGAACTTAAACAAATGGAAATAAAGATTCTTAATGCTGACGAAACCATTAAGGATATTGAGTATGATATCTTCTCTGAAATTCGGGAAAAAGTATCTAAATACACAAAATCGATACAAAAAGACGCTCAGAAAGTAGCTATGTTAGATATCTTAAGTGCATTTGGTGAAGCTGCAGCTTTAAATAACTATTGCAGACCAAATATTAAGTTGCATGATAAAATAATCATAAAAAAAGGGCGCCATCCGGTCGTAGAATTGATAAACTTGTCTGAACCTTTTATACCAAATGATTGTTATATGGATACCGAAGAAGATTTATTGCTATTAATAACTGGACCAAACTGGAGTGGCAAAAGTACATATCTAAGACAAGTTGCTTTAGTCGTTATAATGGCACAGATCGGAAGTTTTGTCCCTGCTCAAGAAGCTGAGATTGGATTAATAGATAGGGTCTTTACACGTGTTGGTGCAACAGATGATTTAACTCGAGGACAAAGCACTTTTATGATGGAAATGAATGAAACCGCAGAAATCTTACGTTATGCAACCAATCGAAGTCTTGTCATTGTTGATGAATTGGGTAGAGGGACAAGTACAACTGACGGTAAAAGTATAGCACGCGCTGTTATGGAATATTTGCATGATAATAAGATAAAAACTTTATTCTCTACACATTTTCACGAGCTAATTAATATCAAGCTTAAGAAGATGAAAAATTATCACTTTTTGATAAAAGAAGATGGTAAAAAACTTGTATTTCTTAGGAAATTAACTCCAGGTGGAACGGATAAATCCTATGGTATCCATGTAGCTATGATGGCTGGGGTGCCTGAAGAAGTAGTGAAAAGGGCTTTTGTGCTTGTTGATACGGAGTACAATGATGAAATTAATAATCAAATCAATAAAGATCAAGAACCAGACATACCGCAGATTAACATAGAAGAGAAAACCCAGAAAAAATCTTCTAAGAAGAATAAGAACACCAAAAAAGTGCAAACGCTTCTTTTTAAACCAACAGAAAATAACAATGATGAAATAAGAAAAAGGTTGAGGGATATGAATATCGAAGAGATGACTCCATTAGAAGCGATGGAACATATAATTAAATTAAAAAAGCAATTAGGATGAAGTCTGCATTTTTATTTATCCGGATTAAGTTTTTTCATTTTTTAAATAACCAATCTCTATCGAATTTAATGTATCCTATCGTTTTTCTTCTACTTGTGTAGACAAGATGAATATTTTCATCTGAACCGAGAATCATGCAAGGATAACTATACTCTCCCTCTCCTTCTTCTAAGGTGCTGGGTTCTGACCAAGAATGTGCATTATCTTGAGAGATTCGCACGTTTAAAGGGCTCCTCTTATCATTTGAATGGTTATATGCTAAGATTATTGTATTGCTCTCGTTCAGGTATAATAATTCAATCATACTATCAGGATTAGGGATTTCCGTTGTCATGGGTTTGGTCCAAGATCGCCCTCTATCTTTCGACCATACTTCATAAATCTCCCTCTCTTTCGTTCTCAACAGACAATAGAGTAATCCATTACTTAATTGAATGACTGTTGGTTCAAGGCAACCTTTTTTTGTTTTAATAGGTCCGTATGCTTTCCAATGTTTTCCGCTATCCTTAGAGATAAGAAAATAAGCTTTATAACCGAGTATTTCATCATGCATAGGCATTAGGTAATCTCCATTATCCAAAACTAATATTTTTCCGCGTGTATTCCAACCAATCATTTTCCGAAGATAATCACGTTTATGCCAGCCCGCCTTATCATAGATATATCGCGCAGTATTGCACGTAGACCAACCCCTCCCGTGCATTAAATTGAAAAATAACCAGATCTCTTGTTTATTTGGTGGAATGAAAAAATGCCCCCCTCCCATTGAACGTGTTTCTGTTTTTAGAAAGAGACGTGGTTTTGACCAGTATTCGTCATTAATATTTTTGGAAATTACCCAAGATCCGACATCTTTTGCCTTTTCATGGGATCCCGCAAAAAATGAGACGAAAAGATCCCTATTCGGCATTTCAATTATGTAAGGTGCATGACATTGATTGAAATATTTGTTTTCTTTAAATAAATCATATTTTTCAAAAAGCATTCAAACCAATTAATTATTTTTTATTGGTTATATAAAAAAACCCACTTAAAAAATAGATGAAAAAAATTTTTATTTCATTTCATGTTGAATTATTTAATTTGAAATAAGTAGCATGAGATTTTCAGATATTATTTTATTTGAGATATTTTATTGTTATGATGCTTTATTTCCAACGTTGTTGATGAAATTTGATTACAGAAATCATTGTTTTAGGGCGTGGTGGGCAAGGAGCTGTTACTGGTGCACAAATAATAGCGGAGGCAGCATACTTAAGCAAGGAATATAGCGATGTCGCTTCCTCACCAACATTTGGTACAGAAAGGCGAGGTTCGCCAGTTTATGCATATACTAGAATTGCAGACGAGAAGATCTGGACTAGACAGCAGATTGAGGCTCCTGATATTGTAGTTGTTTTAGATGAAACCATACTGACTAAGCCCTTTATTCAGAGTATAAAACCAAATGGTTATTTCATTCTAAATACAGATAAATGCGCCGCAGAAGTTATTGAATTATATGGGTTATCGGAAGATAAGAATATTGCTGTTTCTAACGTAACGCATATTTGTATTGAGAATAATTTTATAGTAGATGGGCAACCAATGGTTAATACTCCGATATTGGGTGTCTTCGCTAAAGTACTCGATACCATATCATTTGATAATATCAAAAAAGCAATCATTTCACGAATTGGAGATAAAAAAGCAGATAAAAATATAGAAATAGCAAAAATTGCTGCTGGAATGGTAGATATTCGTCGAGGAGGAATTCAATAAATGGAAGATGATAAATATCCTAATGCTCATAAAAAAATTTTAGCTTCAGTTCAGACACCTGTTGTAGGAGAAGCAGGATTTACAAGTACTTGGAGAACAATGCGACCGGTAATAAATCTGGACAAGTGTGTTGTAGTTGTAAAAGATAAGCATAATTGCCATATGTGTTGGTTGTTTTGTCCCGAGGGAACAATCTCGCGCACCATCCCTCCCAAGGTAAATTATGACTATTGTAAAGGATGTGGGATCTGTGCTCATGAATGTCCTCATAATGCGATAGAAATGATAGAAGAAGGAGATAATAAGTCATGTCCCGTGTAAAAATAATTACTGGTAACCATGCTGCCGCTTATGCTTGCATGCACGCGAAAGTGGGTGTTGTTGCAGCTTATCCTATTACTCCGCAAAGTCCAGTTGTTGAAAAGATCTCGCAGTTTGTTGAAAAGGGGCTATTACCGAATACACAATTTGTAATGGTTGAAAGTGAACAAAGCGCTATCGCGGCAGTAATTGCTGCTTCCGCAACGGGTTCACGTGTTTTTACAGCATCAAGTGCAAATGGAATAATGTATATGGCAGAATTGCTGCCTTGGGCTGCAGGAAACAGGTTGCCTGTGGTAATGTGTGATGTTACGAGAGCACTAGGTGCTCCGTGGTCCGTATGGAGTGAACATGGTGATATATTTACGGTTAGAGATTGTGGGTGGATTACTATGTTTAGTGAAGACAATCAGGAAATTTACGACACTACATTGTTAGCATATAGAATTGCTGAAGATCCAAGCGTATATTTACCTGCATTTAATGCATTTGACGGCTATATTTTATCCCACACAATAATGCCCGTAAAACTTGAAGATCAAGAAACGGTGGATCAATTCCTACCTCCATTAAGACATCATATAAATTTAGCAGATTTTAATAATGTTAAAGGAGTATCTCCTGTGACAATTCCAAATACAATAGATCGTGGAAAATTAGGTGTTGCACCGGGTTATTATGAATTTCGCTTCTCGATGCAAAGAGCACTCGAGAAATCAATATCCACTATTAAGAAAGCTAATAAGGAATTTTCTGAGGTATTTGGTCGCTCTTACGGGAATGGATTATATAAAAAATATAAAATGGATGATGCAGAAGTAGCAATTTTAGCTGCTATGTCTGTTGCTGCAGAATCACGCTTAGCGGTTGATGAATTGAGAGAAAAGGGTATTAAAGCTGGATTAGTAAGTTTAAAAACATTTAGACCATTTCCAGGTAAGGAACTACAGAAGGTATTTAAAGATATTGCGAACGTTGTTGTATTTGAGAGAGCCGTAGGTTATGGATTTATTGGTGCTATCGAGGCGGAACTACGCGCTTCATTGTATAAATCAACAGCACAACCTGATATTAAAGGATACGTACTAGGTTTAGGTGGAAGAGACATTAAACGAGCACAAATTGTATATGGGGTTGAAAAAGCACTAAAATCAAAGCCAATGAAAGATAGAGACATAAAAGTGGAATTCTTAGGAATGGAATTGGACAATTTGGCTGCGCTAAAAAAAAATAATGATAAAAAAAAGGAGACGTGAAATTATGACGAAATCTGTAAAAATTATGGACATACCCGAAGAAGAGATGTTTTATCCCGGTACAAGGTTATGTGGTGGCTGCGGCCCCCAGTTAGCATATCGTATAATATTAAAAGCTTTAGGGCCGAAAACTATTGTTACGGTACCAGCAAGCTGTATGACCGTCTTGCATGGCATGCAAGGAGCAACGCCTGTTCGTGTACCTGTCCTAAATACAACATTCGAAACCGTAGCGGCTGCTGCTTCAGGGATATCTGCATCTTTAAAAAACCAAGGATTAGATAAGGAAATTACTGTTATGGCTATTGCTGGTGATGGCGGAACGGTTGATATAGGAATCCAAGGATTAAGCGGAGCTGCTGAACGTGAAACAGATATTATCTTTTGTTGTTATGATAATGAAGCATATATGAATACTGGTGTTCAACGCAGTGGTTCAACACCTTACGGTGCATTAACAACAACAACCCCGATCATTGGAAAGATGAAGCATAAGAAGAATATGGCCGCTATCATGGAAGCACACGGCTTAAGTTACATAGCAACAGCTTCTGCTTCTTATCCACGTGATTTATTTATGAAATTTCAAAAAGCCAAGGAAATGAGGAATCAAGGTGTCAGATATATACACGTATTCACGCCTTGTCCTCCAGGTTGGGGTCATGATACAAATGCAACAGTAGAGATTGGAAGATTAGCAGTTGAAACAGGTTTCTGGCCTCTTTTTGAAATTATAAACGGAGAAATGGTAATATCAAGACCAAGTAAACGATTTTCAAAACCCGAAAATAGAAAACCTATTCAAGAATATTTAGGAAAACAAAGAAGATTTAAAAAGGTAAACAAGGCGGGTATAACGGAAATCAATAATTACATAGATAGCTTATGGAAAAAGATTAATGATCGA
>WJKO01000265.1 GCA_014729055.1 Promethearchaeota archaeon
CTTTTTTAGTTTCTGTTTTAGAAATTTCGATCACAACCAATATTTCTTTATCAAGTTCTATCTTTACAAAGTTTAAACTTGCATATAATATTTTTTAATTGTAATATTTAAGAAAAATACTATCAATAAAAGACCTAAGGAAACTAAAAAAATCTAAATATCTCTTATATTCGGTATTACCACAAAACTTTTAGATTAAGTCTATTAACTCACGCATTTTATCCAAAGCTTCAAAGCCCTTCCTTGTTAACGTATACTTTTTAGCTTTTTTTGTCTTCATCTTAGCAGATATTAAGCCGTTCTCTTCTAACTGGGACAGATGCTGATAAATTGATTGTCTCGTATGCTTTTTACCGAGTGCCTTCCATATTTCGGATCCATTATCTGCTTTATTTTCAGCAATTAGATTTAAGATTTCAAATTTACATGTAGAGGCCGGAGCAAGTCCCCAAACTACTTTTTTTATTTTTCTTATCTTAGATGCAAACACATTCAATGCATTCAAACCAGAACCAGTTAAAATCGCAATTGTATTTTTGGGATCGATTTCTTTTTTTTCATAAAGACTTTTCGCTGCTGATATCACGGAAGCCGACGCAGGTTCAATAAAATGACCCTCTTTCTTTGCTAATTCCATTGCATCATTAATCATCTGATTCGGATCAATTTCTATGTTTAAACCATTATTTTTTTTTAACTTTTTATTTACCTCTGATAACAATTTCTTTTCTTGTTCGTCTATTTCCAGCGATTCAATTAAATATGACATCTCTGAATCTTTTTTAAGAGATACCGAAATAACTCGCGGAGGTATTTTCAGCCAATCCGAACAGATGGCATCTTGAATTCCATGTATAATTGACATGGTTAAAGATCCAGAACCTTGAGGTACGAGAATATTTTTTATATTGTCTCCATAAATCCGAAAAAACTCTAATGCTATTGTTTTTTGAGCTTCAATAGTAAGAAGATTTTCCTTAGGTTTCGGAATGTATATGCCTTGCTCTTGATTCATTGCTTTAGCATATTCACGAGCTTCATTAAGAGATTCTCCATGTTGGATTAATTCAGAACCAAAAATTTTTAATTGTTCAATCTTTGAAAGTTCTGTATTCTGGGGAAGAATATTTATTGATTTTAGACCAGCGGTAGCACAATAGGCGGCAAGACTTATTCCATAGGATCCAGTGCTCACACTATGCACGGTACTTGCTTGCTTAGATAACGCATGAGAAACTATCAAGGACGAACAGCGATCTCGAAATGTACCAGTTGGATTTCGATTTTCTAATTTCAATAAGAGCCCTTGTAGATTCTTTATATTTTTCACATTTAAAATCGGAGTAGCGCCTTCACTCAAGGAGATCTTTTTGGAGAAATTAGGCAAAAATTCAGACAAATCCCACATAGAATTCATCGGATTATCTGAATAATGCCCATTTATAGGTCCTACAGAAACATATTCGCCACAATCGGGACACCACATATTCGGTGAAGTAAGTACTCTATTGCAAGAACTACATTTAGGCTTTTTTATCCAGAATTTTAGATCTCTTGAATTTTTCTTGTTCGCCATAAAAACTCCACCTTTGGAAAAATGTACTATCATTTCCTATCAATAATAGGCGTCTTCTTCATTATCCTCGTCTTCTAAGAATCTTTGCGAATGCCATCGTTGATTAGAGTATGCAATTAATGCGTCCAATTGAGTTCTATCTGACAATATTTTTTGATGGTTTTTGATTAATTTTTGGAAATCATGACCTTGTTCAATTTTATTTATCAAACTTTCCCTGTTATCATTGAGCAATTCATATATTTGATCAAATCTCATAACGATATCCCATAATTTATCATCTTTTTTACTGCTTTGCTCAAGGTAATGTTTTAAATATCGCATTCGTCCTCTGGGTATTCTAATTTCTGAAATAATTGAATCATAGGAATAAAATAATTCATAGGCTGGTTTACGTAGATCTTCCGGTAATTTATTCTCAATTACTTCAGTTCTGTGACAATTTACCTTGCCTTTTGCGAACGTATCAAAATTTAAGGAAATACTATCTATCCCAGATGCCACAAGGAATTGCAAGAATTCGGGATAATCACTTGGAGCTTGTCCACAAATTCCCACTTTTCTTTTTAATTTGAGACCTTCACTGGTCGTATAATTATGAGCTTTATCAATTAATAAAGAAATAAACCGCTTAATTGCCTCGGAATTAGCTTGATACCTATATTTTTCAGCAGACCTTGCCAAGTTCTCGCTATCTCGATCTGCCCCAAACACTAATTGTGTTAAATCATTTGTGCCTATACTAAAGCCGTCAAAGATTCGGCAGAACTCTTCGGCAAGAATGATATTAGATGGGATCTCAGCCATCATATAGATCTTCAAACCTTTTCCATTATCAGAATAGCCACGACCTTCAGAATTTTCAATGTAATCAAAAACAGCTGCTCTCACAAGCCCTTCTTCTTTAACTTCTCGCAAGACTTTTTCTCGGCTCCATTTATATTTCGCCATTACACCTTGTACGACTTCTTCTCGAACAAGCCCTTCTTCAGACATTATTTTTTGTACATGAATCGCTTCTTCTGGAGAGCGAACAAAAGGTATCATAGGTACAATATTTTTAAGCCCCCACCTTCTTGCTCTTCTTATTGCCCTGCATTCTAACCGAAAACAATCAATAAATTCTTCTCCGACATATCTCGAGGCTCCACGATATCCGATCATCGGATTTCTTTCAGTACCTTCATAAAGCCAACCACCAGTTAATCCTCTGTATTCATTAGTTTTAAAATCAGATAATCTGACGACAGCTTCTGCAGTAGTCCGATCCTCCAATTCTTTCCACACAGCACCTGCTATTGTAGATATTCCCTCAGCGAGCTTTTGCACGTAGTAATTTTGAGGTGTTGTGTTATATCCTTTTACCACTACATCAATATCATTGAGTGTATTTTCGAGTGCTCTAATGTCTTTTAATAATTGGTCTTTAGAATTAAGAAAAGAATCTTTTAAATTCTCTATTTTTTGCTTCTGATTTTTCATATGTTTAAGTTTATTTTTTAGATTTTCATAATTCAAAAGTGCTTTTGGATGTATTC
>WJKO01000266.1 GCA_014729055.1 Promethearchaeota archaeon
AATAAAGGATTGCGGAAGTTTTTTAATTGGACTGGTTTTCGGAAGATGTTTACATTTACAGTAGCCGATGATTATGTTAAATTAATAACAAAAGAAAGATTGAAAAGCGCGGAAGAGAATCCGCTTGATCCGAAGGAACAAGCTGCATTAGAAGAACTAAAATCCAAGTTTCGCAAAGCATTCCTGAAAAAGTTTAAAAGTGAATTAATAGATACTCTAAAAAGTTCAACAATTTCTGCACTTACAGGACAAGAACCAGATGACCCTTTAGATGACTTGCAGGACGAATTGGGAGAATTGATGGGCTATATGGTATATTTTATGCAATCCGTTATGGATAAAACTGACGTATATGTACTGTTTAAAACAGGTCAAGTTATAAGTCCGACGGGACATGTTATGAGATACAATGCCCCAGAAAGCGATGGAGAATTAGACGTTGATAAAATTGAAAAAAGGCTCGGAAAATTAGAAAAAGCGTTTGAAAAGGGACATGAAAAATTCCTCGATAAATCTCAAGACTGCGAAACGGATCAATCAGAAGCAATAGCTGTTGCCGAGAGAAAGGAAAACTTAATTAAATATATCATGAAACTTGCAAAATCTTTGATTAATAAAGAACAGATCCCCGTGCCTGATGATTTTAGTCCGGCAAAATATATTGAAATTGTTAAAACATTTGAATTAGATGATGAAATGAAAGAGAAGTTATTGATTGCAGATTCATTGCATGGAATTCTCGACATAGTTCCCACATTCTTAGAGATGTTACAAGGCAAGCGTATTGGTGGTCCAACTGGTGGAACACCAAGTCAAGCCATGAAGCCACCAACAGCCCCTAAAATTGAATTAGAAGAGATTGGAACAACAGATGGTCCACAAATTGCACCACAGCTTACATTATCTGGTAAAAAGCCACGTAATACACAACGAAGTAGCCCACATGACGATCTTTTTGATGATGATCCAAGTGTATTATCGCCTGAACAATTGAATAAACTAAAATCATATGTGAATAAAAAACTAGATGAGATGTAAGTTCCAATCAGCATCTTTTTGTTTGTGAAAAACTTTTTTTCATTTTTATCATTAGGCTATTCATCTAAATAAATCATTTTTAAACAGAGTCAATCATCATGCCTATCCAAATTAGATATTATCTGAATAAATTGATATGGGATCCAAATGAAAAAGATAAAATAAATGATATTGATATCGTTTATATCCATCGGGGTGCACCTAATGACCAATTAAGACTAAATTGCGGGGATATAGACAAGGTAAATTCAGATAGTTTCGAGTATGTTGATCCTGAGACCGGCTATGATAAGATAATCCCATTTCATCGCATTGAAAAGATTGTAAACAATAAAAATAAAGAAATTATATATCAGAAAGCAAAATAAAAGGATGCAGAATAATTGCCAGAAAACCCCTTTGAAAACTTTACAAGAATATATGATGCTGACGAACTTATCGATTTAGCATTCAAAAAAGGTAATAGTAAAAGTGCCTCAATTCCGAGCGTTGCAAATCATATAATGAAAGCAAAACGGAAAGAGGTTAAAAAAATTCAGAATGTGAATAATTATATTCTCGGTCAAATCAAAAGAATAGTCCAATCCGTTCCAGACTTAGACAATCTGCATCCATTTTATAAAGAATTATCGCATCTCTTAGTAGATAATGATTTACTTAAAAAGAACCTTGGAAAACTTAACGGACTGATTCCTGTTTTCCAGCGATTGCTGAGCGAACTCATTCGTAAAATAAATAATAGCGGACATCCGAACGAGTGTGCAGCATTTAGACGTCAATATTATGCTCGGGCTGCGTCAATATTAAAACAACAATCCAAGACCTTAATTTTTTTAGAAGAAGCAAGAAGACAGCTCAAACAAATCCCTACCATTGATAACTCATTACCTTCTATTGTTGTGGCTGGTTATCCAAATGTAGGTAAAAGCAGCTTAGTTAAAAATCTATCAAGTGCTAATCCCGAAGTATGTGAATATCCATTTACAACAAAGAGCATAATTATAGGAGTATATAGAGATAAAACGGATACAAAACTATTCCAATTGATCGATACTCCAGGTGTGCTTGATCGACCGATGGAGAAAAGAAATGAGATCGAGCGCCAAGCCATCTTAGCGTTACGAACGATCTCCAACATTGTGTTATTTATGATAGATCCCACTTTAACATGTGGATATTCGATAGAGAATCAATTATCACTCTTTCATGAAGTAAAAGAGAATTTTATAGATATCGTCGATATACCTTGGTTAATATTGATTAATAAAGTAGATTTAGCAAGAGAAGAAGAATTAAAATTTGTTAAGGAAAAATTGGGATTGAAAAAAGAAGATTATATTGAAGTTGTTGCAGTAAACAATAATCAGAAAGAACTAGTTGATAAAATCATAGAAATTATTAACAAATCCGGATTGCTTGCTTTGCATTTTAAGGATTTATAACATTAAAAGACTTTTAGCCAACGATTAATAAAAATAAGCCAATATTCTTTTATAGCTTTTTTGTAGAATAGGAAATGAAATAGATTCTATTTTAATCAATGTGGATT
>WJKO01000267.1 GCA_014729055.1 Promethearchaeota archaeon
ATACAAAGGATATCACTCTGATCTCACGAGGACGTTTATTTTTGGTAGGGGTCCTCTTAAGCAACAATATAAGGAAATAATTAACCATGTAAATAAAGCTCAACAAGCTGCACTCGATACGATCAAACCAAGTGTTAAATGCTCTACAGTAGATAAAGCAGCAAGAGGTTACTTTACCAAATTTAACTTGGATAAATATTTTGTGCATGGGCTTGGTCATGGGGTTGGTTTAGATGTGCATGATCCTATTCCTAGGTTAGCACCTGGTGTAGATTATCAGTTAAAGAAAGGAATGGTGGTTACTGTCGAACCAGGCATCTATATTCCAAGCGTAGGTGGTGCGCGAACCGAAGATCTGATCTATATCACTGAGGACGGCTACGAATCGTTATCTCATGCAAAAATCTATTGGTATTAACATGGATTTTTATTATAAACAATCTATACTGCAATTTGGTCATCATTAGTTCAGACAATATTAACGCGGGCCACATTTTTCTTAGTTTTCGAAGAATGAATGATTTTAGCCCCGTCATAGAGATATTGAAAATATTGAAAGAGAATGATGCCTAAGAGAGGTGCTTCGGAGAAGATACCAGAAATAATACATTCATCCACTAAGCTTTTCTCATATATCATAAATGCATCTAATCCGCCATCAATGACAATTAAAGTACCAAAAACTTTTTCAGTTTTTTTGATTTGTGCTATTTTTTTTATAGAATCAAATAATTCTGATTTACGAAAGTTTTTTTCGAATTGACCGCTTTGGATTAATAAATGAATGTTAGATATGCCTTTTAATCTTAGTTCTTTTAATATCGGATAGATGGATTTAAGAATGTCAGTATTACTCGTCGCTAACAACACATCATTCTTAGCTCTTCTCGTTAATTTCTGCATTTTGTTTATACAATATTTTTTTCCCTCAATTTGATAAATTTCTAGTCGTTGTGGTGCATTTTTCATTAAATACATCGGATTTAATTCATCGAAGAGAAATTTTGTTTTCCTATCAAATTCCTTATAATATCGTTTTCGTGCAGACTTTAGAGCGTCTAATGGAGGGGCTCCGTAAAAAAGTGTAGGACGTGAATCTTTGTCTTTAGTTATGAATTCTTTATTATTTAATTCTTGAATAACTTGGTAGATTCTTGAATAAGGTACTTTACTCGCTTTACTAAGCTCTTTTGCATTCAGTGGTCCTGTAATTAGTAGAGTTATGTATATAGAGGTTTCGTAGTCTGTAAAGCCCAAATCCTTAAGGTTTGATTTAATATTTTTTGGGATATCCACTGAAATCATCCTCATTTTGCTATATAGAATTTAATAGTGTTGATACCGGTTAATCGGTAGTTTTAAAGAAATAATTACTTTGTATAAATGTTTTTTTATATAAATAAATAGTAAATAATATAAAAACTTACGTTGTTGTTAAATGTAATTTTTTATAAGTTCGGACATTTTCCCACAAAGGGTGTCAGCTCTTTTTTTTATGCGAGCCTCAGTTATTATACGTATCACTGGCTCTGTATTTGACGGATGAATTAATGTCCACTCTTCATTTTCCATGTTAAGAATTTTAATATCTCTATCAATGATTTCATACTCTACCTTTTTTTCACTCAAGTTTTGCTTTATTTTTGCTAATACTTCATTAACTGCTAATCCCGCTGTTTTTATTTTGATACGAGTGGTAAAAAATCTGGGCAATTCCTCTACTAATTCATCAATAGATTTTTGATAATAGCACAATAATTCACAAACCAAACACGCAGCAAAGATACCATCCCTTGCATTATTGAATCTCGGATACATTAATCCTCCACTCGAACCCTCTCCACCAAATATCAGTAAACCAGGATTATCGTCAATCAGATTATTCATTTTCGTTGCAAGATGGCGTTCCCCAACGGGCGTTCTTATTATTTCTGCGTTAAACTGCTCCGCTACTTTTTCAAACATTAATGAAGACGCAGAATTGGTAACAATAATTATTTTAGCAGGATTTTCAGATTCTGCATGTCTCTGCAATATATACCTTATGACGAGGATAATTATAATGTCTTCCGGATAGACTTTACCAGTAGCACCGACCAAGGCTACACGATCAGCATCACAATCATGGGCAAACCCAACGTCAGCTTTTCTTTTTTGGATTTCTTCACTTAATTTGTCTAAATGAGGCTTTATAGGTTCGATTGGTCGAGGAAAATTTGGATAATCAATGAATTTTTCATTTATTTCAAACACGTTACAATGCAAGGATTTCAAGATTTTACTCGTGACATTTGTCCCCGCTCCAGCTCCGGGATCTATAACAACTTTAAGCTTGTTAGAAGAAAATATATCTGTATTTAACTCCTCTTTAAGAGCATTCAAATAGTCTGCTATGATTTCTCGTTCATTTATAGTACCTAAATCTTGCCAATTTTCCGCGCTTAAATCATCCTTGTAAAGGAAGAATTCGTTAATTTCGTTCAATTCTTTTTTACCGAGAAATGTGTGAGTTCTTGAAAGAAACTTAATACCGTTATCTTTCGGTGGATTATGAGAACCCGAAATAATTGCCGCTCCATCAATATTATGTTTTCGCTTGTAATGTAAAATCGCAGGAGTCGGACAAACACCTACATCAATGACATCAATACCAACAGCATTTAATGCGGAAATAATAACGTTGGAGATGATAATGCTAGAGTTTCGTGTATCTCTTCCAACAATTACTTCGCTGTTCTTCCCCATCCATAAACCATAACTTTTTGTAAATCTTAAAATAACTTCCAAGGTGAGAACTTTACCAAATTCTCCACGCATACCGCTAGGCGTAATTATGATTCCATCGGGTGGGATATAGATTGTTTTTTTATGATTCTGGTTCAAAGCATACACCGTTTATTATTATAGATGAAAGTTGTTAGATTCTCTGAATATATGAATCTTATCATTATAGAATTATAGATTTCACTATTAGAGTGTAACATCAAGATCAATCAATATATGCTCTCCAAGTTCATCAAGCGGTTTGTTTGGTGCAATATATTCCATCAGTCCGCGATTGCCTTCTTCGTCATAAGTATATCCATCACCCGCAAAGAGATCTCGAAGTTCTACGGTATGATAGAGAAAGACCCTGACATTATATAAAGTCGCTTCGGCAGATTTGAAACGATCATACGTCATAAATAAAGGATCATTGGGTCCATTCCGATAAGTCTGTTTCATTGAAATATCAACATCATCTTGGATCTCTTTAAAGGTCTTACTTTTTAGATTGTCAAGCTGATCATAGATTTTGCTTTTTACATCCGGATATACTAATGTGACGATTTCAGCAACATTGTTCCAAGTAGCCGGTTTTATGAGATCTGATTGTGCGAATACAACTAATTTAAACTTATAATTGTCTTTCAGCTTATATTCGATATACTCGCGCTCATAACCGATGGTTTTCAGAGCTTGAAATCCGGTTGTTCCGAGCATTTTGATCAAACCATCTCCTGCCATTAACATAATTATCTTTCGGCGTTCTGGTTCATCCGTCAATGTCTTAAAATCCTCTGGTTTTCTTCCTCTTAAAATCCGTCCGCAAAGCCCCGTAATCTCCCCCTCGGGCTTCTGTGTTTTTTCAAATAGTTCTTTATATGTTGATAAATCCATTTAATATAGCATTCCTCGTCGTGTTTTCATA
>WJKO01000268.1 GCA_014729055.1 Promethearchaeota archaeon
AATAGGTGGTTTTCCCATAGAAACCCATAGTATAATTGTTTTCCCATAACCCATATTTAGGAACACGAGTAGAAGCCCCACCTGCACCTGTTATCAAACATGTCATATTTCTACTATTTGGATAGGCAGGATCACCGCTCCATGTTATGTTCTGTATGGCTAATACATGATTATGACCCGAAATCACTGCATCTACTCCGCTGTAATAATACATGGGTACTTCCGTTTTTATCATCATTACATCGTCATTATAGGCATTTTCACGTCTATCAAATGGTGGATAATGGTCGTATATAAAAATGAACTCATATCCATCACCGATCGTCCCATTAGCAATTTTTAATTGATATTCCAACCAATCCAAATAAGCCGTTTTATTGCAACCGGCATGGGGGGCACCTAAAAATATGAAATATGCACAACTGTAACCAAACGCATAACTTGTTTCGTTCAATGAATATATATCATTTATAGAATCATCGCCGATCGGAAAATCTTGAATATCTATCGCAGGTTGATTCTCTGTGCTCCACCAAAGTGCATCCATATTCCATTCATGATTTCCACTTGCAACGAAATAGGGCATTCTACTAGCTACGTCGTCTATAGCTAAGAAATGTAAGTTCCAAGATGCAATATCATTGTGTGATGTTGCTGTATCCCCATTATTAATAGCAAAAGCGAAATCTTCTTCATTTTGTTCTTCGATAAATTGCTTCATCAATGGTATGTGCTCATTATCAATTGTTTTACTATATTCTCTTGAATCTCCGTATACAAGAATCTTAAAAGGAGTATTTTTATTATCAGGTGCCGTGTTAAAAGTCATAATATCATTATTTATACCTGCAATCTTGTATTCATATCTCGTATTGGGATTTAAATTTGTTAAATTTGCCGTATAATGGTAATATCCATCAGAGGAACGTTTATCTGATATAGTAAAACTTATGGGTTCATTATTCCATAGAGAGTCGGATTCCTTCTTATATTCTACATCGAAGCTCCCAGAACTTTTTATTTCAAATGTTAAAGTCATTGTAGTCTTAGGATCTCCCATCCAGCTTAGATATGGTCCACGCTGTTGTGGAACATTTTCGATTAATAAATAGACAACACCACCAACATTAGCCGTTAAAAGTAAGGGAAGAAAAAATAAGCCAAGAAATTTAGATCTATTATTTATATTATCTTTTAAAGTACTAAATGACATATAAACAGCTATTAGACCAAAGATAATCCATATACCAATTACCCCCATAATCCAATATGTACTATCTTCATACGAGGGGTTCATGAACGCATTAATCACGTCGTATCTAAATAATAGAATCGCTAAGATTGGTGTAGTTATGCATAAGATTGCGGTAGAAATTCCAACAATTCTAAAATTCTTCTTGTTATCAAGCACCATATATATGAAACAAACTTAGGATCATATATTTTTTTTGGAGGAATTCAAGATCATAAAAATTATAAAAATTAATCTATTGGAGAGCCACAACCGGGACATATTGTTTCCGTGCGTTTCACTACAGCCCCACAAAATGCGCATATCTTGGTCGTACGTCTGCTATCTTTCTGATTTACAACCAATTTAAGCTTAGCTCCCGAACTGGTTTCATTCGTGAATGGATTGAATGATTTAAGTTCTTTAGTTTTCTTAAAGCTAACATCCATAAAACCAAAATTCTTATTATCTTCTATTTCTGACGCTATCTGTGTTGCGACCTCAGAGGAGGAACTCTCTACGGGACGTTGCTTGGCATCTTCTTGGTTCTCTTCCTTAATCTGCTTTTCCACTAAGATCTTTTGTTCAGAAATACTTTCCTCTGGCTTTTCAGGGAAATCTTCTTGAATACTCTCCTTATCTAATTCTTTTGATTCCTCTTCTGGCGGTTTTAAGAAGCTCGGAAGTCCACTATTATCCATGGATGCTGAAGAATCGGCTTGGACTGGTGGTGTTTCCTCCTCAGCAGAATCTTTCGGACTGGGAAATTCTTCACTAAGCTTAGGTTCAGTTATAATTTTTGGGGGATGTAATGAAGAGGGTGGTGGTGGGGGAGGTATCTGATTAGAGAGAATAGATTGCTTAATCTTATTAGGGGCAGGTGGAATATATGGCTTTTCTAATTCAGTTGGCCGTTCTTTTACAACCGTTTCGGGAGGCTCTTTTTCTATTTCTTCAAGAGCTTTAATCCGCTCAATTACTTCTGGGCTTAATTTATCTTCGTCAGAGTCTATTGATTCAATAATCTCAGACGTAGCAGCATTTGGCTGTTGCGGTAAACGATTTTTAGAGTTTATTAGTTTTAATTTTAGAGTTTTAAGCTTATCTACTACTTCTTGATTAGTAATTGTACTGTTTTCGTCTGCTTGTAATTTTAAAACTTCTTGCATTTCTCTGAGAGTTGCTTGCACATTTGGTAGAGTAATGTCTGGTAACTCTTTTTCATTATTGTTTTTAGTTGTTTTATTGATCGTTTCTTCCGGGATATGTTCAGCCGTATTTGTTATTCCAGAACTATAATCCATAATTTGAGCTACTTCCGATTCTAAAACGTCTAATTCATCTAAGTCTTCGGTTTCTGGACTAGGATCCGTACGTTGCGCCTTCCGAGTTTCTGGCTCTGTTGGCGTATTCTCTATAATTTGAGTTACTTCTGATTCTAATACATCTAATTCATCTAGCTGTGTTTCTTCTGAATATGTATCAGCAATATCTTTTTCTTTTGAGTCTTGTTGAGTGTTTGTATTTTTAATGATCTGAGCTACCTCAGATTCTAAAACATCTAATTGATCGATATCTCCATTTCCCAAATCTACGGTGGCAGATTCTATTTCTTGAGTATCTGATTGAATTGTAGGTGGTTTTGAGATTGAATCTTCTATTTTAAGTTCCTCTTTTTGCATAATTACGTCTGGATTTATTTTTGGAACACCAATTCCTTGTTTTTGTTCAGTCTCTAAAGGATTTTCTTTCACATATTTAGAATAATCGGTTTTCTTCTCATGTTCGGATTGTATACTTTTCTGAATTCGTTCCATTTCAGATAGATTAGATTTATTTAATACTTTTGTATGATTTCCTTCTTCAGATTCTGAAAGAGACTTAAGATTATCTTTTACTTCATTAATATAATTTGATAATGATTGGTAATTATTTTGTTTACTTTCTCTTAGAAGTCTTAATAAAAGTTTTAATGCACTATTCTTATCTATTGCGCCTGATAAATGATTGATTTGCACGATTAATGTATCATAAAAACCTTGTAACTTCGAATCATCGATGTCTATTGCAAATGATTTTCCCCCATTGGCTAAACTAACTAAGCTTGCTCGTTTATTTGACATTTCCTCGCGACCTTTAGTTTTCAATACTTCCTTAAGGAGAACCTTGAAGAAGCGATTTGCAATTCTATGACAATCCATACAAATGAAATCTGCTTCAGATGTCTCAGCGTCAAGATTCACATTTCCCTTCAACGTTTTAACACCGTTACATTGAATACATCTGGGAATTTTAAAATCTTGACCGACAATCAAATTTTTCCGGATTAAGTTAAGTAACTTATCTTCTGATCGTTCTTCAAAGGATATCGATGCCTTTCCAGAATGTATTGGCTTCCGAATATCGAAAGCATATACTTGGGCACTTGGATGCATTTCAAACTCAAGATATATCTTTCCATTAACGATATCGACGTTATATATTCTATTTACGACTAACGACAATCTTGTGCCATCGCTGGGATCAGAAAATACGAGTGTATTGAATATATTATAATATTCTGTAATCTTAGTTCTTGCATTTCTAAAATTGAGTTTGTTATTGTTGTATTTACAAGTAATATCATATAAGCCCGACTTCTCTATTTCAACAAACTCATTTTCTTGCCGAATATAAAAATTCCATTTGATTGCAACGCCCGTGGCGTAGAAATCCTCTGATTCATTAATTATATCTCTAATTAGACAGCTCATAATTAATCTCCTATATTATCTTCGCCTTAGTTGCCGTCAGTTTTTGTTCTTCTTCTCGATAATTTTTCTTTTAATTCACTCATCATCTGAGTTCTTAGACTGACAGGACTTTCTGGTTTCTTAGGACCGCTACTTGGAGTCTTTGATCCTGGTGGTGGCTTTAGACCCGGCGGTGGTTTTAGACCTGGTGGTGGATTTGCACCCGGTGGTGGCTTTAGACCTGGCGGTTGATTTGCACCCGGTGGTGGCTTTAGACCTGGCGGTTGATTTGCACCCGGTGGTGGCT
>WJKO01000269.1 GCA_014729055.1 Promethearchaeota archaeon
AATGATTAATGAATTCGCGCAGACATTTGTAGATAACGATGTAGATTTAGTATTTTCTGGGCATAACCATCATTTGGAAGTATTGAATGTATCGGGCATTTGTTATAACATTGTTGGTGGTTTTGGCGGACATCCAGACCCAATTCGAGATGAAATAGGCACTGGAAGCCTCTGGTATCAGAATGACCAATATGGTTTTGCAGATGTTGATATTAACGGCGATAGCGCGACTATTACTTATCGCGACCCAGACGGTAACATTTTGCAAACTTTCGAAGTAATTAAATAAATACATCTTATCATTTTAAACAATGAAATTTTAGAGTGATGATCATTAATTAATTCATATGGTCAAATGTAATTATTGTGGTGAGCCGATTAATTACTTGCCGTTTAAATGTAATTATTGCCGGAAATATTATTGTAAAAAACATCGATTACCAGAAAATCACGAATGCAGTCTTAAATACCAAAAAGAATTACTTCAAGATAAAAATAAGAGACAACAGCGAACTTATACGAAAAAATTACCGTCGCAGACAGGAGTATATCAGATATCGAAAAGTTCATCTCATAGTCTTTTCTCTGGTCCATTTTGGAATAAATTATCAAATGTAAAAGGTATTACTTGGGTTCTTACCTTAAATATGATATTTTTAATTCTAAGTATTATTCCACCGGTACAACCCTATGTTTATCTCTCAGTCGGTAATATGGTTAGATTTCCTTATTTGTTTTATACAATTGTAACGGCTATGTTTATACCTGCAACCATTACTTCATCGTTTGGTTTTTTGATTTTACTGATTTATTTCTTCTTTCTCTTTCAAAATGGAAGGGCAATAGAGAAAAGGTTTGGGAAGAAAACATTTCTACGAATCTATTTAGGAGGTACCTTAATAACCAGTATTGTAATATTCATTTTGCAGTCATTGATGTTGGCTATTCCTGGATATCAAATCCTTGCTGATGCAGGTATGTATAGTTCTTGGGGTGGAATGATGGCTGTTATTGCATTCTACAGTCTTTTGAACCCGAATGCGCAAATGAGATTGTTTCTTTACTTTATTCCAATTAGGATGACAGCAAAATGGATTTTAATATTATTTGTTGGGTTTGAATTGGTTCCAGGAGTGATTTCACTGATAGATTTATTTGCTACCCCCGTTGCTCAAGTAATGTATTTCAATGCGGGTTTTATTCAATATTTTGCAAATATAGCGGGTGTGCTGAGCGGTTATTTAATTGTAAGAAGCATGCGGGGACCATCAATTAATATGATGCGATGAAAAATTTTCAAAAAACAAGATTTTTTTATGAATAGGCTTTCTATAAATTATGAGTTCACGGGGTAAATCCGGCGAATTTTTATCAAATTTAAGAGCAATAATATTAAAAGCCTTTTTAACCATTCTTCTTCTCACACCAGTTACGGTTTTCATGTTGGTGTCTTATTTTGACGTTATGAATGAGCCCGACAAACACCGACCGTGGGTGTCTTGGTATGATGACCCCGCACATCAAATATATATCGGTTGGGAAACGGAGGATGAATCGATAGGTACAGTTTATTTGGGAGAGGATCCAGAGTCTTTAAGTCCAGAAAAAACAGAATCGACAGCATGTAAAATTCACCATATAAACATAGAAGGACTGAATGCTGATACCCTTTATTTCTACGATGTAAGGATTGATGATGAAAGTATTGGAAAAGGACAATTTAGAACCGCACCTACTGAATATACCCCCTTTTCATTTGCTATGACTTCCGATACCCAACAGCCAAAAATAACCAAAGGACATCACTATCGAATTGCGAAGGCAATCGAAAATAGAAATTATACATTCCTTTCTATCGTAGGCGATCATATTGATAGCGGAGATGATAAGCAGCATTTTAATAATTTCTTTAAAACTGCAAGTATCTATGCAGATACTATTCCATTTGTTCCAGTAATTGGAAATCATGATGAAAGAGGAAGAATGTATTGGTTTACCAGATACTATCCTAATAGTATAAATAAAACAGTTATTCCGGACTTTCCAAATGGCCAGTTTTATTGGTCATTCAATTGGAGTAATGTACATTTCACTAATTGTCATTTCACTCATGGATATTCAAGAGAATTTACTGATACACAAATGGATTGGTTAGAAAATGATTTGAAATCCGCAAAAGATATGCCTTTCAGAATAGTATCCTTTCATTGTCCCATCGTAGGATCTGGATTTTACGGAAGAAATGAAAATCTCTTGAATATAATGCTTCCCTTACTTAAGCAATACAACGTATCTGCTGTTATATCTGGACATGAACATCATTGGGAACGAGGATTATTTTTAAATGAGATACATCCTGATAATGATATTACTTATCTTATCTTAGGAGGAGGAGGCGGTGCTTTTGATCCGGGTTTGAGGCCACAACCCGAAACAATAATCGCAACGCCAACCCCATGTTATACAGAAGTTGCTGCCTCCAGTAATTCTCTGACATTTCGTACCCTAACTCTTGAAGGAAATCTTATAGATACATTCTTTATGGGGGTTAGTTAGAATTGCTCAATATATTTACTGTTCATCCGTATCTAATTTCGCTAATTGGTGCAGTTTGTCAGACGTTACGCTTTTTAGCTAGGATCTGGTTACCCTCGGAAGATGAGGCACAACAGATAGAGAAAAGAAACCCCTTTATACTCAATGTACTTAATCAATTCGTTAATGGTATTGGTCAAGGATTATTATTTTTATTCGGTGTTATAATGTTTGATTCTGCCCTATCTTGGATTTTAGGTCAATGGGTATATACAGACTGGCGTTATCAATTGCCATCCGTGGTCTTGGGGTTGATTCTCGGTTTACAATTTGTATTTGATACTCTTTTAAAAAAACCAGAAAAGTTAGAATTGATATTTGCATCTGTTTTAATTGCGGGGCAAATATATTTTATACATTTTTACTCTGCCATACTAGAGAATCTAAAAGACCAGTTTACATTAGCACTAGTTTATTTGAGTGTACTTGCTGTCTGCTACGCAATCTTTTCGACGGTTCAATATATAATACGAAATATCTCCAAGACGGAACAGAAAAAACAAAAGAGCAAAAATCAAAATCAGCAAAACGATTCTGATATATCACGAAAAACGCCCAAGTATCTTTGGAATATTGAAGAAAAATACAATAAAATCTTCACTTTGAAATGGGATATAATTCTTCTCATTATTATTACAATAGAAGCTATGTTAAAACTGTATGGAACCTCGTTATTTATCTGGTGATAAGTAACAAAATAAACTCAATATCACATACAGCATATATAGAATTAATATTATCGATTCAATCCAACATAATACAAATTTAAATTGGAAACCAGAGGAAATCTAATGAAGAATGAAGAGAAAGTAACAAAGGAAGAATTAATTGAAAAAGCAAAGATCCCAGCAAAAAATGCTTTGAAAATGCATCCATTTTACCGAGGGAAAATAATGACAATTCCAAGATGTACTATCAGAAGCTTTCAAGATTTTGGAATATGGTATAGTCCTGGAGTGGCTGCGCCATGTAAAGAGATTGCAAAAGACAAAGAGAAAGTCTATGAATATACACATAAATGGAATACAGTCGCTGTTGTTTCAGATGGTACAAGAGTACTTGGTTTAGGTAATATAGGTCCTGAAGCAGGAATGCCCGTTATGGAAGGTAAAGCATTATTATTCAAATATCTTGGAGGCGTTGATGCTTGGCCCTTATGTATCGGACCAGATCTTAATGCCGAAAAAATAATAGAACTGGTTAAATTGATTCAACCTACTTACGGTGGAATTAATCTTGAAGACATTGAGAAGCCCAAATGTTTTAAAATATTAGACACACTTAGGAAGGATCCCGACATGAAAATACCCGTATGGCACGATGATCAGCAAGGCACGGCTTGTGTCACACTCGCGGGACTTATAAATGCCCTTAAAATAATAAATAAAAAGATTAATGAAATCAAGGTAACATTTATTGGCTCGGGTGCATCAAATGTAGCAATCGGAAGACTATGCTTTACAGCGGGAGTAAATCCAAAAACTGCGACATATGTCGATAGCAAAGGCATACTCAGCAGGTCTCGTGACTATCACGATAAATATAAGCGAGATTTAGCAGAATTAACAAATAGTGCCGACTTAGAGGGTGATACCAAACAAGCCCTCAAAGGTTCTGATGTTTGCATTTCTCTTTCTAGAAATGGTCCAGACGTTATTAAACAAGACTGGATTTCTGGCATGGCAGATGATGCCATTGTGTTTGCGTGTGCTAATCCTATCCCAGAGATATGGCCTTGGGATGCAAAAGCTGCTGGTGCAAAAATCGTTGCAACGGGACGTTCAGATTTTCCAAATCAAGTAAACAATTCGCTTGGCTTTCCAGGAATATTCAGAGGAACATTAGATGTACGCGCATCGACCATTACTGATGAGATGTGTATAGCAGCCGCGATGGAAATAGCACAGGTTCAAGAAGATAAAGGATTATCTGTCAATCAAATTGTGCCAAATATGGACGATTGGGAAATATTTCCCCGTGAAGCGGTCGCAGTAGGGATGAAAGCACAAGAACAAGGTATTGCTCGGAAAAAATGGACGAAAAATGCTCTTTACGAACATGCGGAGAAAATCATTAAAGATGCTCGAAATTGTACCAAATTGCTGATGGACAAAAATTTCATTCCCGAGTTTACCGATTATGAAGAATAAAGTTCACATTAAAATTATATTCTAAGAATCAATAAGAACTATCATAGAGTTTTTTATGATTACATGGATGATGGAAAATGGAAAGACCAAATATAATTTTTGTATTTAGCGATCAACAACGATGGGATACTCTCGGTTGTTTGGGTCAAGCTTTGGATGTTACACCAAACTTAGATAAAATGGCGGAAGAAGGTGTGTTATTTGCAAATACATTTACATGTCAACCAGTTTGCGGACCTGCAAGGGCATGTATTCAAAGTGGATTATATGCCACTGAAACGGGTTGCACAAGAAATGGAATTGCTCTACCTCTAGATCAAAAAACAATCGCGCATTATTTTAGAGAAAATGGATACGAGGTAGGATATATTGGCAAATGGCATCTTGCTAGTACAATGGGACCAGTTGATCATGATGTCGGCGAACACGTTAATTTTAGAAAATCACCCATCCCACCAGAACGTCGGGGTGGTTATGAGGATTTCTGGTTAGCATCGGATGTCTTAGAATGGACCTCACATGGATTTTCAGGGCATTTATTTAATGGAGATATGGAAAAAGTTGAATTTGAAGGTTATAGAGTCGATTGCCTCACTGATTTTATTCTTGATTATTTAGAGAAGAGGACTTTAGATAAACCATTTTTCTTATTCGTATCTTATATTGAACCACATCATCAAAATGACCAACATCGTTATGTGGGTCCGAAGTACAGCAAAGAAAAATTCAAAGATTATGTTGTGCCAGGCGACTTGAAAGGTACAAAAGGGGACTGGCGAGAGAGCTTTCCGGACTATCTTGGATGCTGCCATAGTTTAGATAAAAATTTTCAGCGAATTCGGGATAAAATAGAGGAATTAGGAATTAAAGATAATACATGTATCTTTTATACGAGTGATCACGGTTCTCACTTTCGAACACGAAACCGAGAATATAAAAGAAGTTGTCATGAAGCATCTATACACGTTCCACTGGTAGTATACGGACCCGGATTCAAAGGGGGTAAAAAAGTACAAGAATTAGTGAGTTTAATCGATTATTCACCAACTCTACTTAAATGTGCCGATATTAATCCTCCAGATTATATGAAAGGAATAGCGATACAAGAAATTATTAAAGGTAATAAAGAAATAGAAAGAGAAGCGGTCTTTTTGCAGATAAGCGAATCGCAAGTAGGGAGAGCTATTAGAACAAAAAAATGGAAATATTCTATTCATGCACCAAGAAAGATTGGGGTGTATCATTCACATAGCGATTTGTATGAAGAACAATATTTATATGATCTTGAAAACGATCCCCACGAACGAAATAATCTCGTCAAGGATAAAAGATTCAAGGAAGTACGGGCGGAATTGGCGGAAATCTTAAAAAAGAAAATGGCAGAAGCAAATGAAAAAGTCCCTGAAATTGTTCCAAAACGAAATGTCTGGGAGAAACTAAAAGCAGTATTCAAAAAAGATTAAAAATAGTTATAATCATAACAAAGCTAATTAATTAGGCAATTGAATTAAACAAGTCTAAAAATTTACTTTCCTTTTTATAGAAAACAGGCGGATAGCCCAATTCAGACTGCACTTTAACCCATCCTTTCGGAAATTCCTTATCAGTCCAGAGATGAATCCATGAATCATCAGGTAGATATACTTTCCAAGTTCTTCTGTTTCTTTTTATCACTGGCGCAACGATTAAATCAGAACCTAACATATATTGATATTTGAGCGTATAACATGTTTCGTCATTATCATAATGAATAAATAAGGGGCGGATCGGGCTAATTCCAGTCTTTTGATATTCTTCAGAGATTTTTATGAGATATGGTTTTATTTTTACGTGAATATTGCTCATCCGGGATAGATGAGATAATATATCTTCATCATGATCAAACTGGACGTTGATTTCTGGTTGATTGCTTTCATGTGTTCTCATTACCATTGTAAACGCTGCCTGTTCAGCCCATCTCATGAATAGTTCCTTTTCCCTAATAAAGAAAGGTTTAAACGTTGTGTAACCACCGATATCAGAATGATGATAGCCAATACCACAAAGTCCTAAGGAAAGTGCTGCGGGTATCACTGATGCCAATCCATCATCCATACTCCAAGTTGGCAGTTGATCGCCAGCCCAAATAAGCGGAGAATAATTCGGAGAGCCAGAATACCCCGATCTTGCAAAATAAATAATATCATGAAGTCTTTTAGATTCTTTTACGGCATCGTAATTAACTTTTTGCCAAATCACAGGATATTCATTATGAAATTCAATTGCAGATATACCAGAATGAAGTACTGCATCAGTTGGTAAATATTCTCCGAAATCACACATCCAACCACTCAATCCTGCTTCCCCAATCATATTTTCTTTTATAACATTCTTAATCCAATAATAAGCTTCTGGATTCGATAAATCAATTATAGCAACGGGAAAGGTTGTTGGCGAGACCAAATAGTCATCTCCACTCTTATCCTTTACACAATATCCGTTTTTGCTCGCAGTTTCGTAGAGTCCTCCATTGATATTTAAAAATGGATTGATATACCCCATATATCTTATTCCTTTTTCTCCAATCTCCTTTACAAATTCTGGAAAGTTAGGAAATCGAATAGGACGACCTTTACCATCCCATTTCCAATCCCAGAACAATTGAGTTCCGAATTTTGTAACATTAATTCCTTGCCAATCTTGACTCCAAATGGCAGATACTGGGATACCAGAATCTAAAGCAGTTTTTAACCGCTGTCGCACCGCGTCCAAACCCCCCTCTCCTTGAATCGCCAAGATTATTCCGTTAAAAACCCAATCGGGTAAAGGAGGTTGACGACCTATCAGGCTTGTGAAAGCATTTAGAGTTTCATTAAAATTTTGATATTTCCCAATGGTAATTGTCTGGGGAATCTCCCAAACATGCAATTCATGAAAATATTTTGCATTAAAACTCAATTCAGAATAATATGAAGTATCTAAATGACAGAAATACTTGTTACTCGAAATAAATGAAGGTTGGGAATAATATGTCGTATGCCATGAACCTCCAACTCCACTGAATAGATTTAAAAGAAATGTTAGAATACGCGGATCCCCTCTGCAGATACCTTGTTCTTCCACCCATATCGGGACGCATTTACCCCTTAAATCTAATTCAGAATACTGCTCTCCACATCCATATATATGTTCGTTTTCAGTTGCATTGATCTTTAACCAAAGACGATTAAAATTAAACTTATCACTCAATTGGGGCTTGATTTTTAGGAATCCACCACTTTCCAAAAATTCGACTATAATTCTCGCTTCTTCATTGAAAAATTCAATG
>WJKO01000270.1 GCA_014729055.1 Promethearchaeota archaeon
GAATTTTAGAGAATGCAATTAAAAATAAGTCATTATGGTTAGAAAATTTAAATTCTTTAAAAATCGATACACCACTCAATATTGAAGAGTATTTAAAACTTCTCAATAGGATTCGGGATGAAATAATTGAAAATAAAGAATTAAATGACGAAGAAATAATAGAAAAAATACCAATGAAACCAACCGAAATCGAAGATATTATCAAGATTCTTGTAGATACTTTTCAAGAGAAAGTTCCTGAATATGAATACAAAGATTGGCTGAAGAGATTGAATAAAATCTGGAAATTGAAAAAAATTAATATGTACTTTAGTAAATTAGATGTCTCTAAATCTAATAACAACGAAACGCAATCTAAACTTCAAAAGAGAATTATTAAGACTAAAGAAAAAGGTACAAACAATAAACCGTTCTTCATTTTAGATGGCTCTAATGTAGCTCGCAATCGAAAGAACCAGAAAACTGCCAATCTAAATGATATAACGTTATGTAGGAATGCATTAATTGAAAAGGATATACCTAAAGAGAATATCTACATAATTTTTGGTTCGTCTCTATATCATCATATTAACAAACAACAGAAGGAAAAATGGAAAGAATTACTCGAAGAAGATAACGTTAATCAAGCACCAGCAGGCAGAGATGATGACTGGTTTATAATTAAATTTGCAGAAAGAAACAAAGCCTACATAATTACAAACGATCTTTATCGAGATCATAAGCGAGAACATCCAGAAATATTAAACTTCATTAATTATCATTTAATAGGATATACTCTACTCGGAGATGAAATTATGTTTGATGAGAATTTTAACGAACTAATGAATCGGATTTCTAATTAAAGTCAAAATCTCTATTCGTAATCAATATAGATCAATGAATCCATCTTTCTAAATACTCTTTAGAAAAACTCAATATATTTGGCGATAATATGTTCTCAATAATTTCTCTATCATCAATTTGATTTAATAGAGAAATCAATCTATTCCAACCACCTATCCCTTGATGGTCGACTGCATAAGTGAACTTCTCTGAACCCAAAAAATCCTCAAGTACAACAAGATACAATTTTCCCATCAAAGCAATTATTCTATGATGATTTTTAAAAGCCAAGTCAATTTTTCTATAATTTCGTTCTTTTAATGCTTGAACATCTCTTTTTTTCTTTAATCTCTTATCATACCATGAAATTTGCTCTTCTCCATAAATAAATCCATATTTTGCGCTGATAATAGCTAATCTGAATTTCCATTTTTTCGTAAATTTATATACACCTCTAAAAAACTGACCTTGATATAGTTTATCGGCTCTAATCGTCATAGGATCCATTATTTTTTTCTTTTTATTGCTACAGCTCGTAATTAGAAGAGTGTTATTATGAGAACCTTTCATATTATCTCTTTCCTTGTTTAAATTGTTTATTAATATTAATTAAATTTGTTTTTATCCGAACCGTTTTTTTGTTTAATCTTCCAATAACCATAATGTTTGACGGAATATATTCAAAAACGAACTTTTAATTACGTTAATAAAAGAAATATTATTAGTATAAAAATGTCTAGAGTTTCACCTGAAGAAATAAATAATTATATTAATTCAACTCGTGCATTATGTTCTTATAAATACATATTGCTCCTATCGTTAATAAGATCAGCCGATGAAAATCAAAACGCAGAAATTAACACTGTCGAAGAGTGTTTTGAAACATTTTATCGTCTTCGTGAAAATATGAATCTATTAGCAGAAAATTACGAGAAGTGTAATCCTTTAGGGTCAAATTATATCAAGAAGACTTTGACAACGCCCTTGTATATATTTATTAAGGAGGGTTTCATCTCAATGGATGAACAGAACAATCTGATAAACATTCATTTTGAAATAAATGAACATACTGTCGAAATGCTCGAGTTAAAAATTATAGATTATTTTAAAGAATCTTGTTTTGATGAACCTGATGATATTCGAGAATTGATTAAAATATGGCAATATAAAACTTCAGAGAAATTCCATCAGACTGAAAAACAAGCAGAATATGAGAAAATTTACCTCAGTCTATATGATAAAACATTTATTTTTGAAAAAACATCAAAAAACCTAAAAGCAAGAATGCAAGTTTCTTATTCTGAAACTTCAGGACCACTATTTATTACACTAAAAAATTCAGAAATAGATGAAATTGAGAATCCGCAGTCTGATTTTGATTTTAAAGAGAGCCATCAAACGTCATCACTTCATGATCTAAGAGAAAAACTAAAAGAAAGTGATAAGTTAAGACTTAAAGACGGAAAATGGATCTTAATGGAGAATTGCGAATTCACTTCACCATCGGGAGCTTCTCAGTTTATAGCGGGAACAACTAGCAATGGGAGAATAGACTGGAAGCAAGAAGATACATTAAGTATGCGTTTAAAAGACATCATCGAAATGGAAGAAAAATTACCTGCAAAATTTCGATTTTTGACTAAGAAATTTTATATATCTGGTGCAGGAGGTCTAATGACTTTTTTGATTGATAAATGGAATGGTATGGCTACAAATGGCAATTCTGATTCAAGTACACGAAATATCATTAATTATAAATACTTTTTAAATTTTTACGAAAAATTTAATCATCCCTTATATGACAAATATAAAGGTTATGAAAATACTCGCCGATATAGGTTTTATAATTTTCTCACAAAGAACTATGCATCTTCAGATACATTAGCGGACTATAGAAAACCTAGAAATTACGGTTGTATAGCAAGTATAGAAGAACGAGCTTCATGTGATAATACTGAATGTAAATACTATGAAGAAACACGTCATCCATGCAATAAATCAAAGGGATTAATATGGTTTGCAAGTGATCAAGCAGAACAAGACTACATGTTTTCAAAAAATTATCTAAGGACGATTAGAAACGATATTTTAAATAACGAGAAAATGGATTTTGATCTACTCTATACAATAATATATTTTTTCATCGAGCGAAAAAAAAGCAATAAAGATCGATATGATCAATTTATTGATGATTTTAGCTTCACTGAAAATGAATTCGATCAATTATTCAAACACTCTACGGAATATTATGATGAACAATCTGTTGAAGATCAAGATGAACAAGCTGGAATTTCTATTAATAATATTAATAATGATCAAGAGGAGGAAGAAGCAAATTCTTATTTTCAATTGAGACAAGATACAGAATACATTGATGTCGATGAATCATTTGAGGATTTATATGATAGTTCTGGGAACGATATTATCAACAATATAAGATCAGCATTAGAAATCAAAAAACAGATTATCTTAATGGGCCCACCAGGAACTTCAAAGACCTATATAGCGAAACAAATCGCAATCCGAACTGCGGGTAAACAAGAAAACATAGAAATCGTGCAATTCCATCCCTCTTATAGTTACGAAGATTTCGTTGAATGCAATATAATTGAGGGGTCGGGCGGACAAGATTTACTCCACTTTACGCCTAAACCTAAAATATTCCGGCGAATATGTGATCGTGCAGAAAAACTGCGAAAAGATAAGGAAAGGTTTGTTTTAATTATTGATGAAATTAACCGGGGTAATGTTGAACAAATATTCGGCGAACTTATTTATGCTCTTGAAAACCGGGGGAAACCAGTTAAAACAACCTATATGGAAGAACCTCTAATTATCCCTGATAATCTTTATATAATTGCAACGATGAATACGGTCGATTTATCAATTGCTAATATTGACGCAGCAATCCGGCGTCGTTTCTATATTTTAGAATTGGAACCCGATATAGATCTATTAAAAAACTGGTTAAAGAATAGTCTACCGGATGGGGAGAAATATAAAAAGTTGATAGAAAATATTGAAAAA
>WJKO01000271.1 GCA_014729055.1 Promethearchaeota archaeon
CATCTAAATATGCATTTTCGATGAAGATTTTAAGGCAATTATCGGGCGACTTCAGCACCATAGACCGATCTGCCAGTGCAGATTTTTCGTTTATAAATATGCACCCCGAACTGCACATTGATGAAGGGGAGAACCTCAATGCTATTAAGTCAAAGAGGCGGATCGTGCTCGCACATATTGAGGCTGGCGGAAACATCGGCTGGCGCCAGGCGAAAGCGTCCGAGATTTCGGCCTGGAAAAGTTCCGATAACGGTCGTAGAAGTTCGAGCACCAATGTTATTTATTATATGAGTTACGGCGAAGGGTAATTCATTTTAAAATATGGCGGGTTGATTATGACAAATTGTCATAATTAGGAAACTAAGTTCTAAATACAGAAATGTGGTAATATTGTCCTCTAAAATATGTATCCAGTGGATTTTTGGGATTGGATCATCCAAATCAAATGGAATATTAACCAAAACATTTATATAGTTGCGAATAATAGAGATTATTGTGGGAAGATTTTTCATTCAGAAAACAATGTATCGGCATTTATGATCTTTCCTCGCCTTACCGACCGATCACCGGGTAAGAGGGATTTTTGGTAAGTCGCTGAAAATCCATTGTACATGCTCACCTCTCTAGTGGTGGCACATTTGTCCATATTTATAACTAGTGTAAGCGAAGATGTAGAAAAAACAACTCAACTGAAGAGAATTTTGACGATTTTTTGCAATAATTGTAACAATGAATTGGATAGTTCAACTGAATTAATAGAATGTCCGAATTGTGGTACAAACCTTACAATATCTGGGGGGAAAGAGAGTGAATAAGCAAACACTACGTATAATGACGAATAAAAGTCTTTTTATGATACTAATAATAATATTTACGCAAATTACCATTCAAACATCGATAAATCCGAAGAATTCTATTGGAAACATTAGTAGTTTATGCATTAACCCGCAAAATCCCGATTCGAGTATCATTAATTATGCTAATCTTCCTAGTAATCTGTGGGATTTAGAAATTGATGGAGATTTTGCTTATGTGGCCTGTCAAGATCTTGGGCTCCGTGTTATTAATATTTCAAATCCGACCAAAATGTCGGAAGTTGGATTTCTTTTCTTGAATGGAGATATCTACAATATAGATATAGAGGGAGATCTTGCCTACGTAACAATTGCTCCATGGGGATTATATGTCATTAATATCAGTGATCCCATAAATCCAGTCAGTATAGGTTTTGTACCCGTTTATGGTGACCCCACAGATATTTATGTTCATGATAATTATGTATATGTCTTATCTACTGATAAGGATTATGGAATTCAAATTATTAACGTTACAAATCCCCTTTCACCAGATCTACTCGGATGGGTTTCAACTTATTCTATGGCTACTGCAATAAAGGTTGCTGGTGATTACGCATATATTGCAGATTCATATTCTGGTATTCAGATATTCAATATTACTGACCCGATAAATCCAATATTGGCTGGCTATAGTCAAACCGAAACTAATTTGGCATGGGATTTAGAACTTGTTGGTAATTTCTTATATGTGGCAGAAAGGGAAACAGGATTGCAGATTTTTGATATCTCAAATCCTAACAGTCCTCAAAATGTGAGTATATGTGAGTTTGGAACAGATCTTCGATTTATTGAGGTTTCGGGAGATTATGCTTATCTTTCTGATTTTAACTATGATAAAATTCAAATCATCAATATAAGCGATCCATTTCATCCGGTTGATTTACAACCCACAAATTTACCAGCAAGATATTTTGATTTATGTATCGACGGAGATTACATATATATTCTTAAATCCTCTTCTCTTATGTGTTATAGTATCAGAGAATCTATTGAGCCAAATTATGTAAACAGCGTCGATGTATCTTCTGAAATCAATGATTTATGCATTGAAGGTCAAATTGCATATTTTGTTGAGGGAGATCAGGGATTTAATATTTTAAATATAACGAATAAATCTAATCCACAAATGGTGGGAGAATTAAATACGATAGAGAATGCAACTTCTCTTGAAATAAATGGAGATTATGTCTATATCACGAATGCAACGAGTGGTCTTCAAATACTTAATATAACAGATCTCACCGCACCTCGTGTTATTGGGGTCTATGATACGTCTGGTTCTGCGATGAATGTAAAAATACAAGGGGATATCGCTATTGTTGCAGACGGATCTACGGGGATTCACCTCATCAACATAACAATACCATCTGCACCAAAATTAATTGAGTCATGTGATACTCCCGGTTATGCAGAGGATATAGCTTTATTCGGAGATATAATCTTCGTTGCAGATAATTCGAGCGGAATTCAAGTAATCAATATTGAAGATCCCCATAATCCTAATATTATTGAAAGTTTAGATACACCTGGGGTTGCGCAGTCTATTCAAACAAGTGGAAATTTTGCATACTTAGCAGATGGAATAGCGGGGATACAGATCATCAATATTTCCTCTCCTAATAACATTGATATCTTAGGAACTTGCGATACGATGGGGGTGTGTCGCGATCTTGAGTTCCATGGAGATAGATTGTTTATTGTTGATGATTCAATTGGTGTTCAATCAATCAATATAATTAATCCAAAATCACCCTATATTGAGAAAAATATTCATGAGAAAGCCAATTTATTGTGCGTAGATTCTTATGGGGATTATATATATTCTGGTGATCAATCTGGAAAGTTTGATATCATAAGGAGGGCAATAAGTAATGCAGGTGATTATGATGCAGATGGTATTTGCGGTCATGATGAAGTACATTTCGAGTTTACGGTTCCTTACGACAATGACACTGATGATGATGGACTTAGCGATGGAGATGAAATAAATATCTATAATACTGATCCGTTAAAAGAAGATTCTGATGCAGATAGTCTACCTGATAAATGGGAACTTGACAACTCTCTTAACCCATTATTGGCATCAGATAATTCAACTGATGACGACTCTGACGGGATTTTAAATGTATATGAATACTATAATGGTACGGATATACATGATTCCGATTGTGATGATGATGGATTACTCGATGGTGCAGAAATTGAAACCTATCACACTGATCCTTGGTTAATAGATACAGACAATGATCAAATGAATGACACATGGGAAATTACTAACTCGCTCAATCCTTTAAGTTTTGATGCGTCGTTAGATGCAGATGATGATGGGCTAACTAACATTGAAGAAATGAATTTAGGAACTAAACCTGATGATGCAGATACAGATAATGATGGTTATAGTGATAATATTGAAGTAAAGAAAAAAACCAATCCTTTAGATCCTAATGATTTTCCATCTCGATTATGGTTATACCTAATAATCAGCACTTCAATTGTAATAATTTCACTCTATATTTATTTGAAAATAAGGAAGAAAGCAAGAATTTGGAAAGCATTTATTAGCCATGTTGTTGATGAAAATGAGATTTTTCATGTTAGTGAAATGGCGGATTATTTAGAATCTCGGAAAAATCTGGATAAGTGTTTTTATTGTGAACGGGATCTGAGATATAACATAGATAAATGGATGGAAGAGACAATTCCCTTGAGTCTAATTTTTATATTCATATTTACTAAGAAATCGGTAAGGGAAGGTGGAGATTGTATGAAAGAAATTGGATTAGCTAGACAAATCGGCATCCCAATGATTCCTGTTAAAGATAAAGGATTAGATTGGTCCGAATTACCAAAAATGAATCTATACAAAGACTTTCGATTAGAATTTGATGAAGAAAAAATAAAAGAAATGAAGGAAAAATTGCATGAGTTTATCCGAAACTTTCAAGATGACGTACGAGATTTACAAGAATCCTTAAGGAAAAATAAATTTATCAGTCTGCATGCTATTCAAGATTCACTGCAATTCACTCTGAGTCAAATCATCTTCTTAACAAAAGTATTAGTCTATCGCTTAGAAAAAATACATGGTATCTGGACCAACCATCCCGTAAATTTCATCCGAGAAGACGAATTATTACGTCGTCTCAAATCTATGATAAACAATAGAAATATCTCCAATTTTAAAACGTTGGTGAAGACATTATCGATAGATTATGACTTCATAAATGAGTTTAAAAGAATCCTAATAAAAAATGGATATAAAATTGTTGGTGAGAAACAAGTCGATGAATATCCAAGTTTAATGGAAAAATTTAGCGAATTTAATGAAAATACTGATTCAAAAAAAGCAGTTTCTATGAAGGAAAGCATAGACAAAAAAAGACTCATTTCGGAAATTAAAAACATGAGGAATATCGATCCTTCCAAGGTGAAAATAGACATCACATTTACATGCTCAAATTGTGGTCATAAACTTCCGAAAGGAGATTCTTTAATAAATTGTCCAATTTGCAATAGAAAGTTTGTTAGAAATTAGATTCTAAGGAAAAAAGTTAATTTTAATTCTTCTTTTTTTTCTTCTTAGAAAAAAAGGCTATCTTTTTTTTTCAAAATAGCAAATCCTATTTCATTTAATTTTGAAAAAAGGATAAAATAAAATTTTAATAAAAAACAATAAGACGGTTAATTAAACAAATTAAACTTATAAATTAAAATACGAAAGGATGTGACATTATTTGAGTTCACCATACCAGAAAGCCTTGATTCCTGGACCAGATGTTGGTGTTGCTGTATCCGATCCCCTTACAATGACGAATATTATTAAGAAATCTTCAAATGTATTAGTCGTTATTGGCGCTAACGCTGTGAAAGAAACTATAGGTGATATTACTTATGCAGATAAGCTATTAGAGATTGCAAAGAAAGCAAATGCAACAATAATTGCAACGGCTTCAGCGTATAAACATTTTGTCGATATTGGTAAAAAAGAAGAAGTTAACAATATGCCTCTTATTAACCTAATTGATAGATTAAGAGATCCCGAATGGATTAATATTGATTCCGAAGGAAATAAATATGATCTAATAATTTTTGGCGGGTTTCTGATCTATTATTTAAGCCAGATGTTAAGTACGCTACGAAATTATACAATATATAGGACTGTATGTTTAGATCGTTATCATCAGCCTAATGCAAGGTTTTCACTACCTAATATTGAAAAAAGTGAATGGATAGATTACTTGGAGGAAATCCTCAGTAAATTATAAAAAGAGAATAAAGGAGTAAAAAAAAATGAGCTTTGATATGTACTGTGTGGGTGTTGGACCTCAATATGAGGGAGAACGCGTACGAAAAAAACAAATGTACTTAGAATTCGGCGGGGGTAAAGTTGACAAGAAATTTGAGTTATGCGAGGTCAAACCCCCCAAAGAAGTGAAGGATGGTAAAGTAACGATAGTCGGACCTGATATTGAGGATATGAAAGAAGGAACTTCGAATCCTTTGGGATCCTATCTTAAGATATCTGGAGAAAAATTGGAAACAGATCTCGAAGCTGTCATCGAACGTAGATTTCACGATTTTATGAATTTTATTCAAGGATTTTTGCATTTAAACCAGAGATATACTTGTTGGATGCGTTTAAGTAAAAAATCATATGAGAAAGGTTTGAATTCTTTTAAGATTATAGGTGAAATTCTCATTAAATTGTTTAAAGCAGAATTTTCTATTATCGAAAAAGCGGAAATTACTTTCTATACAGATGAAAAATCAGTTGAAGAGCCATATAAACATGCTATGGACGTCTATGAAAAACGAGATTCCCGTATGCGAGGAATGAAAGACGAAGATGTAGATGATTTTTATGCATGTACATTATGTGCAAGCTTTGCACCAAAACATGCTTGTGCTATAACACCCAACCGTATGAGTTTATGTGGTGCAATTAATTGGTTTGATGCTCGGGCTGCAAGTAAAGTTGATCCAAAGGGACCTATTTTTCAAATCGAAAAGGGCGAATTAAAAAACGAAAAAGCAGGTGAATATACGGGAATAAACGATATGATAAAAAATGCCTCGCTTGGTGAAATCGACAGAGTTTTTCTCTATTCTGGGTTAGAAAATCCACACACTTCATGTGGATGCTTTGAAGCAATTGCATTCTATATACCTGAAGTTGAGGGCTATGGTGTTGTTGATCGTAATTTCTCTGGCGTAACTGTTAATGGTTTACCATTCAGTACTATGGCTAATTCAACTGGAGGCGGAAATCAAGTTTCAGGATTCAATGGAATAAGCATCGAATATATGCGCAGTCCAAGATTCTTCCAATACGATGGTGGGTGGAATAGATTTGTATGGTTGCCCAAACAAATCAAAGAGAGAATCTTAGAATATATACCTGAAGAATTAAGAGATAAAATAGCTACTGAAGATGATGCAATGGACACCGAAGCTTTGAAAGAATTTCTTGATAAAAAGGATCATCCGGTGAAAGAGCGTTGGGAAGAAGAAGAAGAAGATGAATGGGAAGATGAATACGCTCCTGCTGAAACTCAAATGCCTCAAATGCAACAGATGCAAATGCCTCAAATGCAACAGATGCAAATGCCTCAAGGTGTTGGAAATACGTTTATGTTACCGATGGTACAATTACCTCCCGTAGCGGGAGGTTCTGGAGGTCCTGGATTTAAAATTATACTCAACAACGTAAAAATCCATGCCGAAAGCGTTACTATTAAAAAACTAAAACCAAAAAAGAAAAAGAAGAAAAAATAATTTATTCCAATTCTAATTAAACCAAAATCTTTTTCATATCTCTTTTTAACAATCTATTTTGTTTTTATTTTGTACGAAGTAAGAAAATTAATTACTCAAGCAATTTTATTTTAATTTGATTATCAAAATCTATAAGATTAATTTAAATTTGAGTAACGAGTCATTTGCGAAGGAAAGAAAGGTTATATGAAGAAAAACGATTTACCTATTGGAATCGCTTGTAGATTAGATAAAGAGAATGCAATTGAATTAACTGGGAAGATTATCAATTATTTTGATGAAAAGGAACAAAAAATAGTATTAGAAAATCGAATATCTCAGAGATTTTCACCCCATCATAAACGTGCTTTAAGAAAAATGAGTGAGAAAAACACCAAGATGATTATATCAATTGGTGGGGATGGAACCATTCTCAGAATCTGCCAAAATCTACCAAGAAAATATCCAGCGCCAATATTAGGTATAAATTTGGGATCCGTAGGATTTTTAGATGAAATTGATGCGGAAAAAGACGGAATTTATGGTATTTTGGATAAATTAATAGCTAACGAGTATATCGTCCAAAGATCTATAAGGCTTGCTTCTTATTATCGTCGTGGGCGACTACCTGATGCATTAAATGAAGTTGCCATTGTATCTGCAAAACCTTCAAAAGTATTACATGTAGGAATTAAGATAGACAATCAATTGCTAAACACAGCCTACGTTGATGGCGTTATTATTTCTACATCTGTTGGAAGTACTGCCTATTGTTTATCAGCAGGTGGTGCAATTGTTGATCCCCGTTTAAAAATGATGCAAATCGTACCTATTAATCCATTTGCTGCTAGCGGATCCCTAAAACCGATTGTTATCCCCTCAACAAGCAAAGTAGAAATTGAGTTGATAAGACCAAAGTTAAATGCCTTAATTTTAGTAGATGGGCAGTCTCAGTACAGGTCGTATCCAAAGGATATAATAAAAGTGAGGAAATCTCAGAGTGATATAAAATTTGTGAGATTGACTAAAAATATCGCAGAAGGATTTTATAATAATCTTCGGAAGAAAATATTAAGAGCATCTCATGTCCCTATGGAAGATTCACCAGAGCCTTAAAATTCACCAGATTTAAAAGAAGATGATCATTCTGTGAACTCAAGAGATTTTTTTATTTTTCCAGAGAATATAGACATTTTTGTTTTTGATGCTACGCCCTTGCTTAGCGGTATTGATATAGGAATATTCAATGAATTATGTTATACTACCAGTGAAATAATAGATGAAATTAAACGACCAGTGATTTCAAATAAAATAGACAACTTTATTCTTAACCGAAGTCTGTCTATAGTCGAGGTGCCTAATTCTTTTATCAAAAAAATACAACAATTAGCACGAAAAAGCGGGGATCTTAAATCTCTTTCACAAGGTGACATAAGCGTTCTTGGTTGCGGTCTATATTTGAATGCATCATATCGTAAACAATTTGGCGTTGGAAATAAGAACCATGCAGCAGTTTACTTGGTTTCAGATGATTATTCCATTCAAAATGTCGCTAGATTAGCTCACATAAATACGAAATCATTTAAGAAAAAGGGCATCAAACAATTTATTAGATGGCAATCATATTGCCCTAATTGTCATAAGGAATATATTCCCGAATTTTTTGGCAGTAAATGCCCAAATTGCAGCGCGATTATCAAAAGAAGACCTAAAAAATGATAAATCTAATCTGCGATAATGATTGAAAAGATTTAGAAAAATAACATAGAAAATCATATACAAATATAAAGTAGAAATATAAATTACAAATAAATCATCCTTAAAGAGGTTCATGCAATGGGCGTAAATATTTCGGATTTAGTTAAAGAAGTCGCTAAAGATATTACCATACATAATTTGCTGGGTAAAAAAATTGCAATTGATGCATTTAATAGCATTTATCAATTCTTAGCAACTATTCGGCAAAGGGATGGAACACCACTAAAGGATTATAACGGAAATGTAACTTCACACCTTAAAGGGTTATTCTACAGGACTCTATCATTAATTGAACACGATATTAAACCCTTATATGTATTTGATGGTCCCCCGCATCAATTAAAACTTAAAACAATTCAACAAAGGCGGGAAATTCGGCAAGAACAGACAAAAAAAATGCAAGAAGCACAAGATGCACAAGAAGATGCAGAAGCAAAAAAATATGCTCAAGCTACATCAAAATTGAATTCAGAAATGATAGACGAAGCAAAACAATTGATAGAATATATGGGTATACCGTGGATTGAAGCTGCACATGATGGTGAAGCGGAAGCTGCCCGTTTAATTGATGAAGGCAAAGTATGGGCTGCGGCTTCTCAAGATTATGATTGTATGTTATTTGGTGCAAAAAGACTCATTAGAAATTTAAATATTAATAGGAAAAGGAAAGTAAAGAATACAACAGTTGAAATCAGTATTAAATACTATAGTCTGGATAAAATACTGGAACGTCTCGGTATATCTCAAAAACAACTTATCGATCTTGGCATTCTCGTAGGCATTGATTTTTTTCCTGGAATTAAAGGGGTTGGGGAAAAAACTGGGTTAAAATTGATTAAAAAACACGGGTCAATCGAGGAAATAATGAAAAATAAGATCAAGTCTATGGGTAAGACTATCGAAATTAATCCTATCCTCCTAAAAGAGATTCGAGATATCTTTTTACACATTACTCCTCCAAAACAACAACATCCTATTAAATGGACAACTCCCAATGAAAACGGAATACGAGATCTTTTAATCGAAAAACATAATTTTAGTGAAAGTTTACTCAATTCTGGTATCGAACGATTAGTAAAAAAGAAGTCGTCAAAAATGCAGACTTCACTCGATAAGTTCTTCTAATTTGTTTTACAATAAAAGCAAAATATTCTTTATGAACCCCACATAAACTCACAAAAAAAATGACGTTTATATTACAAGTTATAATTAAAATTATATCATGCACAGATAGGGAATTATATCATGCCTAATTCAAAGAAAAAAAACAATGAAAATAAAGAACTTAAATTAACTGTTCAAGAAGCGCGAAAACGAGATATTGGACGTTCGATAATAAGACTTGATGCAGAAACAATGAATGATCTTGGTGTTTCTACCGGGGATATTATTGAAATAATAGGAAATGGATCATCTGCAGCCATCGCATGGCCCTCGTATCCTCAAGATCAAGGACTTGGAATCGCTCGGATTGATGCGCGTTTGCGGAAAAACGTTGATGTAGGGATTGATGAAACTATAGTTATTAAAAAAGCCGAATCTCAAATTGCTAAAAAGGTGGCTTTGACTCCATATCAAGTTAAAATAAAAACAAATTCGCGTTTCGAAAGTTTCGTCAAAAGAAAATTACTGAGTTATCCTGTAACAAAAGACGATCTAATTTATCTTTCTATTGGAATCTCAAGAGAAATCATCTTCAAAGTGAGTTCTTTACGTCCAAAGGGTATTTGTGTTATCCGGCAGTCAACGGAATTAAGTATTAGCGAAAGCCTAAAAGATGAACCACCTCAAGGAATTCCTTACATAACCTATGAGAATATCGGAGGCTTAGATCACGAGATTCAAAAAATACGTGAAATGGTTGAATTACCACTAAAACATCCCGAGTTATTTCAAAGACTAGGTATTGAACCCCCGAAAGGAGTGCTCCTTAGAGGTCCACCCGGTTGCGGGAAAACGTTGCTGGCAAAAGCTGTGGCAAATGAGTCAAAAGCTCACTTTATTTCGATAAATGGTCCAGAAATTATGAGTAAATTCTATGGTGAATCTGAGAAAAAGCTCAGAAGTAAATTTAAAGAGGCGGAAGAAAAAGCACCAACTATTATATTTATTGATGAAATCGATGCGATTGCCCCGAAGCGTGAAAATGTTACGGGCGAAGTTGAACGCAGAGTAGTTGCTCAACTATTAGGTTTAATGGATGGTTTAGAGACGAGAGGGGATGTCGTAATTATTGGTGCGACTAATCGACCGAACGCGGTCGATCCTGCCTTAAGACGGCCAGGACGGTTTGATAGAGAGATAGAAATTAAAGTTCCAAATCAACAAGGGCGTTTGGAAATAATGCAGATACACACACGAAATATGCCTATTGAAAACGCTGATAAAATTTTAAAAGAATTCTCAAAAGCCACTCATGGATATGTTGGCGCGGATATTGCAAGCTTATGCCGCGAATCCGCAATGGTTGCTTTGAGAAGATATCTTCCGCAACTTAATTTGGACGATGAGGAAATATCTTTTGAAGATTTACAAAAATTGGAAATAACCAGAAAAGACTTCATCCAAGCGAAAAAGGAGATAGTTCCGAGTGGAATTAGGGAGGTATTTATTGAAATACCTGATGTACATTGGGATGATGTTGGGGGTTTAGATTCGGTGAAACAAGATCTTAAACAAGCAGTTGAATGGCCTATTAAAAGTCCTGAGGCATTTAAAAGAATGGGTGTGGCTCCGAGAAGGGGTGTACTTCTATACGGTCCACCAGGGTGTGGAAAAACACTTTTAGCTCGAGCTGTTGCTACCGAAAGTGAAGCCAACTTTATTAGTATTAAAGGACCAGAGGTTTTAAGCAAATGGGTTGGTGAAAGTGAAAAAGCCATTCGGGAGATTTTTCGTAAAGCGAAAATGGCATCCCCATGTATTATATTTATTGATGAGATCGATTCTATTGCCTCGTCAAGGTTAGAGGGTGCTCAAGACTCCAGCGGAGTAACAAAAAGAGTTCTTTCTCAACTATTGACTGAATTAGATGGATTAGAAGGTACAAGTGATATTGTATTTATTGCGGCAACTAATGCTCCGAATTTAATCGATCTTGCTCTTATGCGTCCTGGAAGATTAGACCGATTTTGTTATGTTCCAGCACCTAATGAGAAGGACAAAATGGAAATCTTTAAAATCTTTACCAAGGATATGCCTTTGTCTAAAGATGTAGATTTGAAAGAATTAATTAAATTCTCTGATAATTATTCTGGGGCAGATATTGAATCTTTATGTCGAGAAGCGGCATTTGAAGCCCTCTGGCGAACAAATATGAAAGCAAAAGTCGTAAAAATAAAGGATTTCATGATCGCTAAGGATAAAATACGACCAACCTGCACACAAGATATTATAAAATTCTACGAAGAATTCGAAAAACAAGTTTATCAACGGAAAAAAGAACAACTTGGAATGTTTTCGTAAAGACAAGAGCAAGAATAATCAGAAAAAATATGAAACAAAAAATTATATACTCTTTTTTCCTATATAGTCATGACTTGTAAAGGTTCAAGTTTGATCAAGAAAACATAACCTCATTGACTTGTAATGAGTTTTTTTTGAAAAAAATAGCGAATTATTTTGACAATTCGAACAAATTACGATTAATGTTATTTAAATTTAAACTAATTATGTGATTTCAAATGGCTAAAATTGGTCTATGGAAGATATTACCATTAAAAAATGAGGTAATACTGACGCTTATTAAATATAAAGGTGAAATGCTTGATAATGAATTGCTTAGAAATCTTCAGAAGACATACTCAGATGTAACAAGAGCAGTTTTAAACAAGGTTTTATTCTCTCTAGAAGTTGAAGGAATTATAGACGTTCAAAGAATCAGAAAAAAAGTAAATAAAATAAAGCTATTGAAGAACGCACCCATATCTAAAGAACTGATAGAAAGCCTAAACGGCTCCATAACGGGGAATCGCTGAATTCTAACTTTGGTAATTCTTGCAAATTGTTTCTAACGTTTCAATATCATCAGGATTCGAACAAAATCTAGGGCGCACCTTTACGAATAATGGCATATTGGTTGCAGCGCCCATAATTAACGCATTACCTGTTGGAAGAGTGGAAATCATTTTAAGAGTCTCTGAAGTCAAGGCTTCTGAAGAAGCTTTAATGTGGTCTAAATCATTTGGATTAGTGACTCTTAGAATTATATGAGTATTACACTGAGACAAGGCCGTTGTACTCAGCTTTACGGGTCTTTGTGAGATTAAACATAGTTGTGCATAAAATTTCCTTCCTTCTCGCGCTAATGTTTCAATGATTTTTTTTGATATTGCATTATTAGCATTCACTCCATCTGGTGCGAATTGATGGGCTTCTTCTAATATTGCTAAAAAAGGGGCGATTTTACCTATCCTCCTTAGAAAAAACAAGGTTTCCAGAATATATGAGACAATTATCTGCTTTTTTCTGATTGAAATAATACTTGATAAATCCAGGATACTCATCCTCCCAGGACTTATTAGATTTCTCACGGGGGGATTTTCCGATTTAGAAAATAATTTAAGTCGATTTAGGTCATTCAACCAGCTACTTAAAGCCTCTCTAACTTTGCTATTCATTTGTTGCTGATCTTCGACTTTATTAATCAGATCATTCAGATCAAATTGAATTTTGGATTTTTCTTCTTTTTTCAATTTGAAGATAATATTTTTTAGTTCTCTTGTTTGAGCATGAGATATATTTGGTTGAAATTTTCTTATATCATATGCAGTCAACTGGGAAACATCGATTTCAAAGTATTTAGCATCATAATACTTGGTCTTATTTGCAAAATTTGAATTCTCATTGATTCCTTGATCTGATATGAATTTATACTCCCCATGGACATCAAATAGTAAGACACCTGGAGTTCCTTGATTATTCTTCCTTAAAAGCAGTTCTTCAATGATATCACTGACCAAATAACTCTTTCCAGCGCCAGAAATTGCTAAAACCGCTAAGTGTTTATTAATAAGGCGATTTATATTAAGCCTTACATCAATATTGTAATGCTCCAAGGTCCCGATATTTAATCCATCTGAGTCAATTCCTAGAAATCTCTCTAAACGATCGCCCTTTAAAACGTACACCTTCGATCCAGGCTTTGCTGGAAAAGAAGATCTAATGATAGAATCACTAAATTTTGGGTTGGAAGATTTAATATTAGACTCCGATTCAAACGGAAAAGTGCCTAAAACTTTTACATTTGCAATATAATCCTCCCATTGATCGCTTGGAAAGTAGTTACGGATACCTGAAAAGCTCCCGGAGTCCAGATTCTTCACAGTTTGAGGTTTTTCATAATATTCATTGTGTACAAGAATGGACTCGATTTTTCCTAAAATCATCCCTTCCTCTGAAATGGTATAACAGAATAAACCTTGCTTTGCGCTGAGCTTTTCCGTTTTCTCATCTAAAATAAAATAAAAGTGGTCTACGTTCGGAGAATCATCTTGAATAGACGAGAATATTGTTCCTAATACAATATCGTTTGAAGTAAGTTCTTGCATTATATCGCCAAAATTCAATTCTAAGTTAATTACTTCAAAATGTATAAAAGAATTTATATAAAATAAGAGAGCGTTTGAGATATTTATCTAAAAAGGCTTAAGGTGGTTTAAATTCGAAAATAGAGTATTTTTATCCTCGGATAATGAGACTGATTAATCCTTTTTCTTTTAATTTTGCCATCATTTTCTCAAGCTCTTTCATATCCATGCCCGAAATATCCGCAACCTCATTTAAAGTATTATCACCATCACATAATTGGAGAATACGATATTCATCGGGTGAAATCATTCCCAAATGTACGGACATTGGAGGGATATCCTTTTCCACTATCGGCACTTTTGTACCTTCTTCAATTTTCTCAGCAGTCAAAGGAGTATCTCCAAAATAACACTTAATACCTCTAACCTCATATTTATTATCGATATAGACACCTGCTGTGTGTTCTTTCCAACTTTCATCTGTTGGATCATCGGGATCGGAATGTGCATTACTATGCTTATATTTATAAATGTAAAGACCAGTCTGAAGACCATTACGTATATCTTCTTTATTTATATCCAATCCAATTACATCATTACAAATGTCGCAGTATACATAAGCCCGAATCGTTCTAAAATACTTCACTGTTCTATTGTTAAACGACACTTTTTTCCCCTAATTAAATTTGTGATGATTTGATTTATTTAATTTTAGATTTGAACTCTAAAAAATAAATCCTTTCTAAGATTTATATAGATTTTCAATCTTCTTAGTTAAGTTCTATCGCCGATTATATAAAATTTTTTTAGAAAATAAAAAAAAACTAGTTTTATGAATCGAAAATTTGGATCTTCATCACTTAGAGATATCGCAAAATTAAGAAATTTTAAGCGTAAACGAGTTTCTTCGTATGACAGAACAGGCGGGAATGAAGATTACTTCGTTATTCAATCTGGTGAAAAAAAAGTAATCTTTAATGAAGATGGACCGGGTTGTGTCACCCATATATGGACTACCCAAGCGGCTTCGGGAGCAAAATATTGGCCAAGAAATGTTATTATACGTATGTGGTGGGATCATGAAGAAAAACCTAGCGTTGAATGCCCTTTAGGGGACTTCTTTGGATTAGGGCATGGTGAAAGAATTAATTATGTTTCTGCTCCATTACAAATGTCCCCTCAAAATGGGCAAGGGATGAATTGCTGGTGGCCAATGCCATTTAAAGAACATGCAAAGATAGAAATAGAAAACGACACAGGAAAATGCTATCATCTTGGAATCAAGCCAATAAAAAATCCTGGTTTGAATTTCTACTATTATGTAGACTTTGAGAAATACGATAATTGGACGGAAGACGAGGCGTCTTTAGGCTATTTCCATTGCCAATTCAGAAAAAAAGACTACGGGAAAGATATGAAATACGATAGAGATACAAAGAAGAAATTCAATCCAATAGAATGGCAATTTACTGGGGGTAAAAATACACGTGAAAATGGTGGATATGATGAAAATCATTTACTTCTACACGCAAAAGGGAGAGGTCATTACGTTGGAGCTCATATTGATATTCATAATAAATTCCGATTTACTGCAAACTGGCCTGGAGAAGGAGATGATATGATCTTTATAGATGATGATATAGGTGGTGAACCTACCCTCTATGGGACGGGCACGGAAGACTATGTGAATTGTGCTTACTGCCCGCAGCAAAAATATAGTTCCCCATATCATGGCATTATTAAAGGGGGAGGATTAAACTGGCTCGGAAAAATAACGTATTACCGATATCATATTGAGGATCCAATTTCTTTCCAAAAAGAGATTAAAGTAACTATTGAACACGGACATGACAATCACAGAGGAGATATCTGGGAAACAACCGCATATTGGTATCAATTGGAACCCCATTATAAGTTCCCCCCATTACCAGATCGTGATGCAAGAATGCCAAAACGGGATTATTCTAAAACAATTCTACTTATTTTGATTATTACGATAATATTAATCATTATAATCAGTATTTAATTTCAAGGAGTTAAAAATATGTCTGAAGAAAAAAATCATAGTCTGGGAGAGCTTGAGGAACTTCCACGATTTAGAAACCATAGAGTCTATCAAGTAACAACAACCCACCACGATGAAGTGATTCAAAACATTTCTACGTGGAAAGAACAAAGTGAGAAAGGCGTACAACATAGAGATCAAGTTCAGATTCGCCCGAATGACAAATATGTTTTTGAAGAACTCAAAGGACCTGGAAAGATCACTAATATATGGTGCACGGCAATGCCATTAGCAAAAGAAGATAAGGATAATCCTTTAGATATCTCAAAATTTACATTAAAATTAATCACTAAAGCTGCACCACCTGTGCTGAGAATGTATAAATATAGAAAATTTCCCCATTTACTCACAAAAATATATATAAAAATTTTTTTCGATGATGCGGACGAGCCTAGCGTGAATGCACCTCTAGGATCCTTCTTTGGCACGGGATTTGGGGAATATAAACATTTTATGTCTCGATATGTAGGTATGACTGCCGGAGGATATGTTTCTCAATTCAGAATGCCTTTTAAGAAAAAAGCAAGGGTTGAGATAGCTAATACGACTGACGATTACGTATGTTTAGCTTTTTATGGGGCTGTAACTTACAATCGTTATGAAAACCTACAACCCATAGAAAATATGGGGTATTTTCACGCGAAATATAACCAAGAATATCCGACAAAAGAAGGAATTCCTTATATGGTCTTGGATACCAAAGAAGGTAGAGGACATTTTGTTGGTTTTACTTTAAATTGCGTGAATAAGAGAAGAAAACACGGATTTGCCTATCTTGAAGGAAATACAAAATTCTACGTGGACGGAGAAAAAGAACCCTCAATAGAATTCACAGGAACAGAAGATATTTTCCAAGGTGCATGGTATTACATGCGGGTCAATCGAAAGCAATCTGAATTTTATGCTCCGTATCATGGTTTAACCATTAAATCATTCAATAAACGTGACAATTTATTTTTCTATCTATTTTCGAGATGGAAGTATTGTAAGTCAAGTCAATATCGGTTTTTTCCAGAGGGAATTCCCTTTAAATCTAAATTGCAAGTAACAATTCACCACGGGGAATTTGACGAAATTCCAACGAATTACAATAGTACGGCATATTATTATCATGAAAAGCCTTAGATAATCACGTGCTTTATAACATTTAATGCGTAATCTAATTCCTTTTTTTCAATGATCAAAGGTGGAGTTATTCTAATTGTTTTTCTATGAGTATCTTTTGTCAGCAATCCGTTTTTCATTAATTCTAATACAATCTCTCTTGATTTTACTAATTCTCTTTTGAATTCTATTGCAATCATTAAACCTATACCTCTGATATCCTTTATTTTCTCTGAATATAATTCTTTAAGACGATTTAGAAAATATATTCCCGATTTATTCGCTTTTTGGGATAAATTCTTTGATTGAAGTAGTTTTAAACTGGTCAAACCAACAGCAGCAGCTAATGGATTACCACCAAATGTACTCCCATGGCTACCAGGATCCATAACATCCATGATATCATCAACAGCTAAAGCTGCAGAAACGGGATATACACCTCCGCCGAGTGCTTTTCCTAATAATAATATATCTGGTCTAATTGATTCAGATTCAAATGCAAAATTCCTTCCCGTCCTACCTAATCCTGTTTGAATTTCATCCAATATGAGTAAAACTTTGTTATCTTCACATATATCTCTAATAGCTTTTAAATATCCTTTATCTGGAATGATAACTCCTGCTTCTCCTTGCACAGGTTCTACTAAAAAACCAACCGTATTCTTATTCACAGATTTTTTTAAAGCTTCTGTATCATTAAAAGGTATTTTAATAAATCCTGGCGTAGGTGGACCAAAATTATTGTAAGAATTAAGATTTGAAGAAAATCCGGATATTGTTGTGGTTCTACCATGAAAATTATTTTCACAGACTATTATTTCCGCTTTGTTTTTTTCTACTTTTCTTTTTTGATAACCCCATCTCCGAGCAATTTTAATTCCCGTTTCTACCGCTTCAGCTCCCGTATTCATTGGTAATGCTTTATCCATATTTGAGAATTCACATAATTCTCTCAGAAATAAACCTAATTTGTCATTATGATAAGCTCTCGATGTTAAGGTTAATTGAGAAATCTGTTCTTTTACTGCTTTAACGATTTTTGGATGTAAATGTCCAAAATTCAACGCTGAATATGCTGCTAAGCAATCTAAATACTTTTTATTATTTATATCCCAAACCCAAACACCTTTACCTCTGGAAATTACAACGGGTATTGGATTATAATTGCTTGCACCATATTCTTGATCCAAATCAGTATAATGTTGTATTAATTTCGATATATTCACCATATCATCACGAAATTGTTATTTGATAATCTCAATAGAGTGAATTCTTGAATTATAAAAAGACTTGTTGTATATAAGATTTCAAAAAACAAAAGCAACCAGAATGAGTTGGTGGGGGAAGAATTGAATTAAGTCGAATCGAAAAGCCATTTTTAATCCCATTATGAATAGAGGTAAATTAATTCTATCCCCCACCTTTTGGTTATTACTTTCCCACACACCGCTTTTCTCGACGATTAGTACTCTTACCTCCGCCTATTTAAATCCTTTGCTCGTCTTCGCAAACAAAAGTTAAGATTAATGTCGATTAAAGTCGTTCAAAAAATATTTTTAATTCAAAGATTTTTAATATATAATTCCAAATTAAATCTAAATTTAATTACAAATTAAATCTAAATTTAATTCCAAATTAAATCTAAAAAATAACATATTTGTGATCTTTTATGGATAAGAGGGAGATCTTTCGGATTTTCGCAGAAAGGGCAGGCGTGAGCTTTGCATTATCAGATATTGAAGGAAATCTCCTCTATCTTAATTCCGCAGCTTGCGACCTTCTAAATGTTGAAAGTCTAAATGGAATGAATGATAAAAATATCTATTCTTACAATCCAAAATTCAATGAAGAACAAACTAAAAATAATGTAATGAAAACTTTAAAGAAGAAGGATAATTGGATTGGGGAGATGCCTATAATTGACTCTAAAGGTAATAAAATCGATACGATACAGAATATATTTATCATTCGAGATGCCAACAATGCTGCAAAGTATTTAGGAAATATTATAACCGATATTTCCGAGACTAAGAAACTCAAAAAGCAGATTATGACCAGTTATAAAGAAAAAAGTCGATTACAAAATATTTTACAAACAAGTCCAACGATTGTTATTACATGGAAGAATGAACCTAATTGGCCAGTTATCTTTGTATCTGAAAATATAAGAAAATTCGGCTATAAACCTGAAGATTTTTATCAAAACAAAATCCTCTATGAAAATATTATTCATCAAGACGATAAGGAGAGGATACTTGATGAAGTTGAATTATATACCATGAAACAATCATTGAGCAGATATATCCAGAATTATCGTATCGTCACTGGTTCGGGCAATATCAAATGGATTAGTGATCATACTTTCATAGAAAAAGACGATGATGGAAAAATTAAATATTTTCACGGTATCTTGACTGATATAACTGAACTAAAAAAGGCTCAAGAAAAAATAGATCACCAAAAGAATCAACTATTATCCATATTTGAGGCAATTAATCACTCGATTTATGTTTCAGATCCGAATACATATAAAGTTCTATATGTCAATAAATATTTGGAGCAAATGCTTGGTCATAATCCCGTCGGGAAAATATGCTATGAGGAATTTCAAGGTTTACAAAAACCGTGTGATTTCTGTACAAACTCAATAATTCTTAATCAAAAATACAAACCTTATAACTGGGAATATTATAATAAGAAATTGGAAAAACACTTCCTGTTAAATGATCAAATAATTAAATGGACTGACAATAGAGATGTACGTTTAGAATTTGCAATTGATATCACTCAACAAAAGGAAATAGAACGGTCTTTACGTGAATCTGAACAGAAGTTTAGAATGTTGAGTGAGCAAGCTTTAATCGCAATAATGATTTTACAAGATGGAAAGGTTAAGTATGCAAACAGAACTCTATCAAAACTTATTGATTATTCTGTGGAGGAAATTCTAAACTGGGAAAAAGACCAATTTACAAACTATATACATCCAAAAGACCTTAATTTCGCGTCTAAACAAGCAGAAATTAAACAGAAAGGTATTAAAAAGGGTGTTGTGAATCATTATAAATTCCGAATTCTAAATAGAAGGGATGAAATAAGATGGGTTGAAATTTATTCAAAATCAATCATGTATAAAAGTAAACCCGCAAATTTCATTACGATGTTAGATATTACTGATAAAATAAGAAATGAAAAAGAACGAAAGAAGTCAGAGATACAATATCAATCCTTATTTGCCAATATGCCCGTAGGCGTGGCATATTATCAAGTTACTACAGACTCAGATAATAATCCAGATAATCTTATATTCCTTGATGTGAATTCAACTTTTGAAAAGATAACTGGTCTAGAAAGAAAAAATGTTATTGGCAGATCAATAAAGGAAATAGACACAATTTTCTCTCCGGACTTGGAAAGATGGATGACTAAATTTTCTGAGGTTATTAAAAATAATGAAAAATTCTCAGTTGAAGAATATTTTAAGGAGATTAATAAATCATATTTGATTAGTGCCTACTCTCCTTTAAGCAATTACTTTATAACCATTTTTAACGATATTTCTGAAATTAAACTTGCTGAAAAAAGGCTCAGTGAGGAAAAAGAGACACTAGATGTAACTCTAAAAAGCATTGGTGACGCGGTAATTTCAGCAGATAATCAAGGTTGCGTTGTGTTGATCAATAAAATTGCCGAAGATTTAATTGGGTATTCGTATTCACAAGTAATAGGAAAATCGATTGATAAAATTTTGGAGTTGTATCGAGAAGATACTAAAGAACGGATTGTCAATATATCCGATTGG
>WJKO01000272.1 GCA_014729055.1 Promethearchaeota archaeon
GTGCCAAATGATATTTCTATACCATCATTCCAACCATCCCCATCACTATCGCCGTTATTAGGGTTTGTGCCATAAAGATTTACTTCTTCGCCATCTTTTAATCCGTCCGAATCGCTGTCTGGATTATTTGGGTTCGTGCTATGCGTGATCTCTAAACCATCAATCAATCCGTCATCATCTGTGTCCTCTAATGTGGGATCTGTAGAATAAATTATCACTTCGTCATAATCATTTAACCCATCTGAATCTGTATCTGAGGAATATGGGTCTGTGTCATATTGACACTCTTCGAGATTACATAGCCCATCACAATCGCAATCGTGATATCCATCAAACCCATCTAGTGGATCCATATAATATTGAAATTCCCAAGCATCATTCATACCATCATTATCAGTATCGTCACTCCATGGATTGAGCCCGCGGTAGAACTCCGTAGTATCATCAATACCGTCTCCATCAGTATCAGAAGTAGTAAATGTATTAACATCCAAAGAAATTGAATAATTAGAAGTTTCCGTCACGTTTTCATAGGTAACGGCTAATATTGACGAAAAAGCTGACTCGGTAAATGTACCACTAGGATAGTCTATTTCAATCGTAGATAACGTATTACTAGGTATCATGGAATAATTAGCATGTTCTAGAGAATACTCTTGATTAGGAATATCATAATAAGCTCCATAAAGCGTTCCTTGACCCAATCCATTTAAGTTATAAGTTAAATTTACATTGGATCCCTTATCGGTGCAAGTTGATATGTTTGCATTTGAATTCAGAATAACCTCGTTATCAACGCTATCATATTCACATGGATGATGTGTATATCCTACAGAAGACGATCGCGATACTGTATTTGTGTAGAGATCGCCAAATATTTCTTCATACGATACAACATCATCTAAATTCACATCTAACTCCGCATCCCATACATTGAAGAATTGATACGAGAACAATCCATTTTGATTAGCAGAATCTTCTAAAGAATATTCATCATTTTGTGCCGCTGTTAAAACATAGCGATCACTTTGTGCAACTCCGCTACCAAAGCCACCACTATGACAAGCATCAATAACACATACAGTCTTTCCTGGAACGGTATCCAGAACTGCGTCTAACTCAGACGGAGACATACCAGTTGAGAGACCATCATAAGGTATAATTTCATAGGGTGCAACATAGCTTCCAATTTGGTAATGACTTATATCTACACCCCAATCTGTGGAGCCTCCTGCTATTAACTCGACATAGATCTGATCCGAGTCAACCCAATCACTATAAAAGTTTGTATTATCAATTCCATAATACCAATTTACATACGTCGTTTGCCAATTATAATAATCGCCAACATAACAGTCACTCCAGTAATCTACCGCACAACGATCGAAGTAAACTCGCATAGCTGGGGCGCCAGGAGAACTTGCGTGCCACAATTGATGATAACTGCTGCCGTAAGGGTGTGGCGAGTTAATATTCCAAGATGTTGTTGCTCCGGCTGAGAATTGTGCAGATCCATGCCCTGAATATTGAAAAAACAAATAATCATCGCTGTCCATTTTTGCAGATTGCGTTGTAATAGCATTTTCAATAGCAGATTCTGTAGCCTCACTATCTAATAGGGTTATAATATTTTCTTCAGGGATTCCATATTCGGATATTATAAAATTCCTCATATCCACGACATCATCGTCACAATAAGATAAATCATTTATCGTTCCCGGATAATCGCTGATTCCCGCTAATACCGCATACATTTCAGATATCGTTAATTCCACTGCAACATCGACACAATTGCTCAATTCTGAACTGCTCGTTGCACTATAAGCCACAACAACGTAGTAATAATGAGCACTAGTATTTACAGATTCATTATAATTTATATTAGTCCCAGTATAGATGGCAGAGAGATCATCAACTGAACTTATCGAGCTTGTATTTCTATATAATTTATAATAGGCTGCACCACTAGAAGTTGTCCAATTTACGTTATATCGCCCATCGATATCCATGATTGGTAGCTCAGTAACTACTGGAGCATCTAATGGAGTATCTGCAGAATAAATTTGTTCCCCAGACATAGATCTTGAATTGATGTTTTTGTCATAAAAAATATCTGAAGTGAGAGATAATGAAATAAAAACTAAGATAACACAAATAAAAAGGGATGATTTGATTATTTTTGGCGTTATATCTTTCTTATATTTCGAATTTCGTGAAATATTTCCACGTTTATGAATTTTAGGCATAAAATACATGTATATCACTCCGATTTAATATTTGCTTTTCAATTCTCCCCCATGATTTATATAATTATTTGACAGCAAGTTCAAAATGTATTAAAAATCTTACAGAAAAATGAATTTATAATCGGACGATATAAAATCTTTTAAGGAAACAGAAGCAATTTATCTTAATTGACAGAAATATGAAATTGGTTGGCAAATATTTCGGAAAAAGTTAGAGTTCTATACTGCCATCATTTATTTTCTTCCATTCATCAAGCATTGCCAAGACATTATCAATATGAATTCTCGGATGTAAACTTCCGGATGCTGCAAAGACATATCCTTTTTTCCCGCCAATTCGCCCCTCTTTCATATCTCGATGTACCTCTTGTCTTACTTCTTGTTCTGTCCCAAATGGGAGCGTTTTGGTTGTATCGCAATTTCCAATACAAGCAATCTGATCGCCCCATCCTTCCTTCACTTTTTTGATCCTCATTCCAGATGTGGGTTCAAGGGGTTGTATTGCATGGTAACCTGCTTCTATAAAGTTATCTATAACAGAATATATATTGCCGTCTGTATGCATAAAAACCACACCGTCCGCATCTCGGACAATATCACATAACTTTTTCGCTTGAGGGGTTACAAATTTACGATAGTCTTGAGGGCTCATCATTGGTCCTGTCTTATATGCCATATCGTCAGCGGTGCAAAAGAGTTTGAATCCCGCCTTTACAGCTGCTTTAAATCTGGCTATTGGTCCCTCTAATAAGAGATCATACCATTCATGTAATAATCCGGGGTTTTTTCTTATCAATTTTGAAATTAATCCTAACGAAACACCTAATCCACCTTCGAAAACCATGTTACATGAAATAAATTGACACCAGTTCTTATCCATACATTGTCCTCGCGATTTCTGCCATCTTTCAATATCACTAATATCTGGTTTTTTTACAGAAAGATTATTCATAAAAAACCTTAGAGTTTCTTCATCTTTGATACTTGGACCCACATACCAATGAGTAACTTGGTTACGACTTCTAATGAGTCCTAAAGGGGTTACCACATATTTTGGATGCGTCTTTTTTAATTCCTTCTCGATTTCAGAGATCTTCTCCTTTAATGCATCATTAGCAACATATGAATACGGCGGACCACCACACCAATGTGAATCATATCCATAACATTTGTATATGGTGTAATCTCCAGTTGCAGTCAATAATATTTGATCTTCGCCTATTAAGTCATTTCCATCTTCATCCTCGACATCAAATCGTTCAAAATAGTCGGGTACTAAATGACCCATAATACTCTGAACAAAGCTGGGAATCCGTTCATGCTCTTCAAATAGCTCTTCATTTCGCAATGCTTTAAGTATTAATTGCTCGGCTTCGCAAGTATTTGCACACATAGGTTGTCTATAATTAATAATCTAAAATGAATAAAATAATTTGTTGTAAAAAGATCAAACAAACTTCATGATAGATTTTTAAGATACGATTTGATTGCATTCAAACTCAATATTTGACGAGAAAATTTAGATATTTCTTCATTCGCTAAAGGATTCTTATTTTTTATGGTTGAAAACGCCTCTATTAAGCAGCCTTTAAGCGTTTCCAACGCACCAATTGCACCTTCAACACAACCCGAATCTCCTCCAAACCCGATAATCCTGTCAGTTAGTTTGTTTTTTACTGATAAAATTATGAATTTTATTGTAGTTTCAACAGATAATTGTGGCAACCAGACCATTTCTCCTATACAATTCTTGTGATTTTTCAGAATATCAATCATTTCCTCAATCCAAGGATATCCACAATGCAGTAAATGAAAATCTATTTCTTTATATCGTTTTATTAGTGACAATAAATTATTTGGGTGGGATCCGCTGCGAATCGCCATGCCTGTATGCATTTGAATAGGAATTGAAGATTTTTGGATTTGAATCATATTTTTCAATAAATAATGCATTATATAATTTCCGAATTCTAAGACTTCACTTCTCTTTAAATCTTTTGCGGGTAATCGAAAGAGCGTATTGAGTTTTGAGTATCTAAGATCTTTCAACACTTCAGCAGAGCCAAAATTTATAGTCCTTTCGTATGCAGATGCACATTTATATGAGACGATCTTATTTTTACTCCACTCCAACATTTTATCAATCATGGCGAGATAATCATCAAAATTATCGGGAATTGTTTCAACCAAACCTTTATTCTTTAGGAAGCCTGGTAAAAATGTATCTTGATTCCAGATTTCTTTATTAAATCCGTATAACAGAGAATTAATTCTTAGTGAAACATGAAACTCAATATCATCATCAGTTAATTTATGTGCTCCCCTTTGAGTGCGAGATTTATCTAACAAACAATTGGAGAAATCAAATCCATAGTTGCAATGTGGGATGTCGAGGATAACATGACGGATATTTCCGATTTGAGAAAGGCTGTCAAAAAAATGAGATATGACACTTAACTTTTCGGGTAAATCTTTATATCTATTGATTAATTCCTGTTCAAGTCGATTAATAGATGTTAAAGACAAATTTTGTTCAAGATCAATTCCATAGATTGCCTTTATACCTTTAAAAAAAGCGGGAATATAATCTTGCGCCCTTTTATCATACGCATTTTTTAAGATTCGGGGCAAACTCGAAAGATCCGTTGGAAGGGGTGTTTCGTCTATTGGGTCACAATTCGAGGAAACCAAACCTGGATAAAAATCAAAGTCTCCCACATAGCTTCTCTTCAAGATTTCATTTAGTAGTGGACGTTTGTGAATAAAATTTAAGGGATTGGAAAAATGTTCATGTACATCGAAGACCGATATATTATCATTGAGATTATCGAGATACATCTTTCTTTTCAGACTTAAATCAATATCAGTCAATTCAAACGCCCATTTCAAATCAAGTTTGTAATTTAATCTTCAATACTCAAGATCGACAACAATTCACACGAACGCATAACATTTCCAACATGTAGATTATAGAAAACCCGCAATAAATGATCTAACCTTTCATCATCTGAAAATAATCCTATCTCTTCCTCGGATTCGTTAGTTTTAATGAATTCTATTGCATCTCCTACGTCGATTCCTGAGAAAAATCTACTATCAAATGGTGAATTCATTACTGCTTCGATAATTGAAGATTTTGGCGTTTTCTTAAAGATTAACATTAACACATTTAAGACTTCTACTGCGGGTTTCAGCAACGTTTGTCCGAGATATTTGTATATCCAAGCCCATTTCGGATTATTTGCTGCATAGAAGATCAAGTTCATGGTTGATGACATTCCATCGATTGTTTCTCTGACGTCGGGTAAATATTTATTGAGTTTTTGCATCATATCTCCAAAATATTTGGCCTCACTTAAAATAGGAATTTCGGGTGTCAGCGCCACATGTGGACTTCCATCAGGATCCCGTAAAATTACCAGTTGATTTCCAGTTTCTCCTATATTAACGTATTGTGATTCGTCTTTAGGGAGATTGATTTGATATTTATGAAGAAAATTGATCTCTTCAGGTTCAAGAATTTCTTTATTGTTATACTTCTGAACGATACTCTTAAGGGTATTAAAGATCAACGTATTCGCTTCTTCTGGTGTTGCATCGCTTGTGTTAACCGTAGTACTTGGTGAGATTTCTGCACTATTTTCAATGGCTGTGAATGACGGAGAGCTTGTACTTGTCGAACTTGATGTACTAGAAGTAGTTGCTGCTGCGGGAAGCGTTACGCCTTCTTTTTGACTACAATCATTGCATAGTCCTACTTGAAGATTAAAGTGCTCATTGCAATAATATGCACCACATTCGAGACAATGATGTTTTCCAACATCTTGATTTAATATAATGCCACATTCATTGCACTTGGACGAAATTTGTTCGCATTCCTTGCATCTATTTGTAGAAATATTGAAGTGTTCTGAGCAAAATATATCCTTACAATCATCGCAAGTATAATAATGCTCGTTGAATAATTCCTTTCCACATACTGCGCATTTTAATACACCTAAACATACGTGACACTTATCATGAAATTGGCTATAATGATCAGGGCAATAAACGAAATCACAGTGTTTGCATTTATACGCTTCATCCTCTATGGCAAGAGCCTTTCCGCACTTTGCACAGACTTCCTCGTCTCGATGTTGATTGCAAACAAGACGACCTTTATCAAAATGTTCTGAGCAGAAAATCTCATTGCATTCAGAGCAAGTATATACCTCATCCTCATTGAGAATCTTGCCACATTCATGGCATTTAGTCTCATGACGACAATTTACACAGACTTCTTGTTTTTCATCCCAATGAATGTCACAATAATCCTTACCGCATTCAGGACATGTGTGCAAATATTCTCCTAAAGTCGTTTTTGTCCCACAAATTTCACATTCTTGTACTTGGCGACAAGCTGCACATTTTTTCTGTATGAAGTCATACACTCTATCCGCACATTCGATATCGAATCTTGCATTACACTGAATACATTGCATAAAAGGTTCATTAGCAGGAATTGTTCGACCGCATTCATCACAAACGATATTTTCCCGGCAATCCATGCATTTCTCTTGAATTGCATCATAGTTATAAGCATGAACCCATTTTCCACATGATTTACAGCGATATTGATCTTTTTTCTCGATAGGAGTTGATAATGCCGTCGCTTGTGTTGGTTCTTCATCTGGTTCTTCTTCAGATTCAAGCAACTTCTGTTCTAAAATCAGCCGCTCTAAGTCCTCCAATTTTGCACGATCGATTTTTTTATGAATTTTATTAATTTGTTTCTTTACAAGCTTAATTTTTCTATCATTACGAATAGATTCGTAATAAAAGAGTGCTTTCTTAAAATTAAGAAATGCTTGTTCGTAATTATCGATTTTTAAGTTTTTTCGGGCGTTAGTCAATATAATTTCAGCAAGATCTTCCGTTTCCCTTTGAATTCGTTTCTCAGATTTTGAAGATAATGATGTATTTCCAGCTTTTTGATAATAAAAAAGTGCATCTCTGTAATGCTGAATTCTTCTTAAGATGCACTCCGCGTTATGAGAGTCCTCTAAGCTTAAGTTCAGTCTTGTGGTTTCTTTATATTTACTCAGATGTATTTCTGAACTCTCTGGAGTTAGACTTTGTGCCTTTTCATATTCTTTATCACCTAATTTTTCATAGATTTCAAGTTTTTTCTTCTCCATTTTAGCAATGCTTTTTCGATGGTTTATTTTTTTAAAGAATTTATAGGCATCATCATAAATCTCGATTGCAGCGTTTAGGTCTCCGAATCTTTCAGCTTCTTTGGCTTCTTGAACCATTAATTCACCCATTTTCATCGATATTGATAAATAATTTTTTTCTGCCAATTCTACTTTCTTATCATTTCCCGCTTTTTTGTAATATCTATACGCTTTTTTAATATGTTGACGTCCTTTATTCATTCTTCCTGATTCCGCCATTTCTTGACCTTTCGTGAATTCTGCATCGCCTTGGGCTTCATATACTCGAGCAAACAATGGCTGCAAATCGTTTGCTTTATCAGTAAAATCCGCGTTTTTATAAATAGTTGAAGACAATTTTAACATCTCTAACCCTAGTTTAATATTGCCTTCTTCAATAAACGATTTAGCTTCATCTCGGGCTTTATTTCCCAGCACTTCATGCGTATTTATTAGCCCCTTTTGTAATTTACGATTATCATCAATTTTTGAAATGAAGTCACTCGGAACTGCTCCAGATACCTTTTTCAGATTAGGATAGAATACGTCTCGAATCGTTTTAGCTACAAAATACATTTCATTCAATAATTCTTCAGAATATCCGTCTTTAAGCGTTTTTCTCTCAATTTCAGCAAGCAATTCTATCGAACTTTCTTGAATTACTTTTCTTACTTTTTTCGTAGCACGGCCGGGCTTTCTCGGTTCTGATAGTAATAAATGCCTGTAACCTTTCAAGGCTTGTAAGATAGAGTCCCGATATTGAGAATTTCTCAATAATCTCGTTGAATCCTCCAAATTCCGTTCATAAAGTGTTTTATAGATAAACTTTAACTTATCTACCGCAGCATTGAAATCTTTAATTTTTCCTTTTTCTTCAAATAGATTCTTAGCTTTTCTTATAAATGATAAAGCTCGTATTAGATTTGGAGGATCTTTTTGTAAAAATGATAGCCCTCGTTCGTAATATTCGTCTTCTATTCCCATAAGTGAATTCTTCCCGTTATTTAAATTATATACCCGATATTGATTTATTGTTTCCTTCGCTTAAATATAATAAAAACAATTGCTCTTAAATATAATGCTGCTGAATTTACTTTTACCTAGTTGCGATTAAATTAATTGCATTAAATTTAAAAATTCAACACACTAAATAATATTATAATTAAGTGACTTATATTTTAAGTACATAACAAAAGTAGGTTCAAATAATGATAGACGGTTCAAAAATTAAAGCTATTATAAAAAGATTCAGTAGTATGGAAGGGGTACGGGGAGTTATCGTTTGTGATGCGGAAGGTTTACCCATTCAAAGCGATTTAGACACAGAAACTACTGAGGCGACAGCGGCTTATATTACATCGTTAATAGGCAGAGCTCAATCAATTTGTGATGCGTTGAAAGAGGGAGCATTAGCATTTGTCAGACTGGAAACTGAAAAAGGCGAAGTTATGATTGCACCCCAAGAAGGTTTGAATTTAATTGTTTTGAAATAATTTCTTTTCTTAACTATAGACTACTATCTACAAGACCATATTTTCCTAACTAGATTTATTTTGCGAATTTTTTTAAGTAAAGATAGCCAAAATATAACAAAGAATAAAGAAAAATTCTATAAGTTGAGATTAAATGTCTAAGGACGAATTAGAGCCCCGATTAGCAAAGATAATGAGCGATATTGCAGAAGTAGAGGGCATTATTGCACTCGATGCAGACGGGAAAACTATTACTGGTAAAACTATTAGTGAAGATATGGGTATAGATAAAATCAGCAAAACTGCGTCAACATTATTAGAAAATGTGAATTCCTTTGGAGCGGCAATTGAAAAAGGCAAAGCAACAGAAGTAACCGTTGCTTTAAATGATGGGTTCGCCGTAGTTGTTGCTGGATCTGATTTTTCTGTTGTTGCATTTGTAGATTCTGATTCAAAATCGCAATTAGCGTTATTAGCTCGAACAATAAAAAATTTAATTAGTTAAAAGGCTTTTCTTTCTTTTATTTTCTTGTTATTTTTTGGCGAGTTCTTTAGAAAAAGAGTCAATAATTTCAGCAAACTTCTTTCCTTCCGCCGCAGATACACTTTCTAACTTGACTCTATCTAAATCTATGTCAAGTTCATTTAAAATTTCTATAATGGACTCAAAACGATCCTTTGTTTTCTTGAAACCTGTTTTATAATGACAATCTTGCTCATAACAACCAGCGATTAATACCCCATCTGCACCAGAGAGTAATGCTTTAACAACCCAAGCAGGATTGACCATTGCAGAACACATTACATGGATAACGCGTGCATTTGTAGGATATTGTATCTTGCTCGTTCCCGCCAGATCTGCTCCCGAATAAGAACACCAATTACAGAGAAAGGCTATAATCATGGGTTTCTGAGACTTGGTACTCATAAACGAGTGTATTTGGGCGTTAATTTGCTGATTAGAAAATCCAGGTATATATAAAGCTCCCGAAGGACACATTGCTGTACATGCACCACAACCCGTACAATTGGCAGAATTCAGTGTAATTTTTTTATCCTCAATTTTTATTGCTTGAAAATCACAGACATCCAAACATAATCTGCAAAGATCACACTTACTTTCGTCTAATTGCGCTTTGACAACATCAATCTCTAATTCGTCCTTATTGAGTATTGAAATAATTTTAGCGGCAGCGCTTTCTGCTTGAGTTATCGACTGCGGTATATCCTTAGGACCTTGAATACATCCAGCAAGATAGACCCCTTTTAGAGTAGATTGTGACGGACGAATCTTCAAATGGCTCTCCAATAGAAAACCATATTGATCTTTTGAGACATTTAAAATCTTGGCAAGCGTGTCAGTCCCCTCGGGAGGATCTTGACCCGTGGCTAACACGACCAGATCACATTCTCTCTCAACCATTTCATGCTCAAGCGTATTCTCTGCGAGTATTTTAACCGGACTGTTCTTATTTGAGGGTTGCACCATAGACAGAGCACCTTTTACAAATTTAATACCATAATCTTCACGAGCCCTATTATAAAATTCCTCCCCGCCTTTCGTATTTGCTCGAATATCATTATAATATATTGTAATATTAACTTCAGGAGTTCTCTCTTTTATTAGTATTGCGTGTTTTATGGAATATAAACAGCAGACGCCCGAACAATATTCTCGGTTTATGTTCTTATTACGCGAACCGACACATAAGGCGAACGCTATTTCTTTTGGTGCTAAACCAGTTGATGGAACTACTACTTTTCCTTTGGTAGGACCATCGGGATTAAGCATTCGTTCCATTTCTAGTGCAGTGATTACATCGGGATTATCATCATAACTATACTCTCTCAATCCCGTTGGATCAAAGTCTTTGAATCCAGTTGCTACAATTATCGCGCCTATATCAAAGACTCGCATTTTTTCCGTATCTTCATAGATTATTGCTTCACGATCACATGCAATTTCGCATGCTCCACAACCCGTACAATAATCTTGATCAATGACAGGAATTAGAGGTACTGCTTGAGGAAATTTTACATCAATCGCTTTTATTGGAAAAAATCGTCCAGGGATTTCCACTGGACATGCATCAGCGCAAATATCAAAACAACCCACACATTTCTCTTCGTCTACGTATTTCGGCTTGCTTTTCACTTTTACCTTAAAATTACCTATAAATCCATCAACATCCACTACTTCAGAAAGCGTCAAAAGCGTAATATTTGGATGATCATTGACTTCTTTCATTATAGGACCTAAAATGCATATTGAACAATCCAAAGTGGGAAACGTCTTATCAAATAATGCCATATGTCCCCCTACTGTTGATTCTCTTTCGACCAATATTACTTCAAAACCAGCATCTGCAATAGACAACGATGCATGGATCCCAGCAATTCCACCGCCGATTACAAGTGCTCTTTGTGTTACCGGGACTTTTGCCCTCACTGTTGGTTCTACTAATTTTACATATTCAACCATAGCTTCTATCTGTTCTATCGCTTTCTGTGTTGCCAATTTAGTTTCATATCGATGTACCCAAGAATTCTGCTCGCGAATATTTGCAAATACGACAAGATCTTTGTGAATACCAATCTCTTCTAAAGCATCTCTAAACATTGACCCATGAAGTTTGAATGTACAAGCTGCTATTACTACTCGATCAATGTTTTCTTCTTGGATGGTCTCTTGTAGAGTCTTAATTCCACTATCAGAACAAAGATAACTATCATCCAAGACCACGATATCATCTTTTGTCTTAAAATGTTCCATAATTTTTTCGATATCCAAAACTGCGGCAATATTAAATCCACAATGGCAAACGAATAATCCTATTTTCATGTCCAAAATACTCTCCAAATTCCTCCGAAAGATCAAATAATAGAAATGTGAAAGACTTAGGTTTTATACCTATATGACTATTATTAAAAATTGAATTTATTTCCTTTATGTAATTTAACTTTATATTTTTCCCAAAAATGAAGAAATACATAAAAATTGAATTTGATTAAATGTTAAATTATTGCTTTTGATACTGATATTGAATTATTACCATGTAATCATCTTTTTTGTTTTCCAAGTCAGCCCATCGCTAAAAACAGTAACGTGTTCCCATCTATTTTTTAAAGCATGATCATTATCCAAGTATATTGTGATTAATTTGGCTCCAATTTGTATAATTTTTTTTCCTACTTCAACTGGTTCTTTGACATTTGTCCCACTTCCATAACCACGACGTCCTGTTTTTCGGCCATATCCGTAAACAATACCATCAATTTCTCCGTAATAATCATTTACATGATCGTGTCCAACAAAGCATCCTTTTATAACACGTAATTTCTTAAACATAGTATGAATTCGCCCATCTTCTTTCTCATAACAAACACTTTCTCTCTTTATTCCGTGTGCGATCTTCCTATCCCAGATTCGCTTATAAGCTAAATTAGGGACGTGGTAGAAAGCCAAACTGGGAATTTGATTTTCTTGTTTACTGACTTGATCTTGCATCCACTGAACAATAACATTAGGCAATGAATACCATCTTCTTGAATTCAATATAAATATATTCCATGCTATTGCTGTGTTATGAGTATTCTGAACTTTAAACAAGAAGTTTCCCCCATAGAATCCGTCAAACTTTTGCCAAGAAACGACTCGTTGCATTGGATCGAAGAATGCTACTTTCTCTATTTGATCTTGGTTATTATTGTTCCTAATTTTTTCTTCAAAGAATTTATGTGTTTTTATATAATAGCAATTGGGTAAATCTTCCAAAAATTGCTCAATTTTGTTGAATTTGCGGAAAAAGTCTCGCTTTCTGAAGTTTTCACAATCATGATTCCCCCAAGCAAATGTCCACGGACAATAGGATCCTATATACCGATCAAATGCGGACATAATTCTTTTTATTCTCCGAATCCCTCTATTGCCAAACATATCGCCTGTATTAATAACGAAATCAACGTGTGATTTCTCGCAAAATTTCCTAAGCTCCTTTAGTTCCTTTTTATCTCGGAAATTCATTCCATGATAATGCATATCTGTTACTTGCAGAATTTTAAACGTTTCTTTCTTCGGAAATATAAGAAAAGAATCTAAAGATGTATCGCCGTTATGTTTTCGGACGATTGTAATATTTTTCATTATTTTATTACCTGAATTCTCGGATCCTTAAAATAGACTTGAGAACATCTGCCGGAAACCCATGGTTAGTGTAAACATTCCGACAAACAAACAAATAGGTGCCACTATACTGGTAATCCAAACGGGCAAAGGTGTTCCTCCCACTAAATTGACGATATAAGTTGATTCGGGTAGATCGGCAACAACTGATGTGACGAATATTGCCATGCCTATTGCAACGATGAAACAACTCTTCCTTAACACTCCCGTATTTTGAAGCCCCATCTGTGCGTATAAAACAACCGGAAAAATTGCAGCTATGAAAAAACCAATTGCGGAAATAGCAGTAGTTATTATATGCGGACCATCTTCTGGAATATAGTTTAATATTGAGACGATACCTTCTATTATTGAGGAGATTGTCAATATATACTTGTATTTACCTTTAAAGACATATTTTTCGGAAACAAAATAGAAGGTTGCAATTCCAAACCAAGCAATTGCATAATATAAGATTCTCAAAGTATAATTAATGCCAGCAATCTGGTCTCCAGCAATCCATGCATCGGATATATCCGTTCGGTTTTCATATCCAGCAACTATATATTTTCTAATATTTTCTAAAATCCTGGCAATTCCATATGTGAATGCGAATACTGCGAGTCCCGTTGTAAACTTCTTTGAAACCGGATTTTCTTTCATTCTTTTAATAAAGATAAATCCTAAAATAATAACAATTACACAACCTATCCACCAAAGGGTTTGCTCCATTAACCAAATAAACTCATTCATCTCTTGTAAAATCAATTCCATGTCCCCTCTTAACTTTTTATTTTGTATTTTATTTTGTAATATTTAAAAACATTCTTGATATATTCTCATTATGACGCCTATATCCATCAATTAATTCTGCACAAGTAAAAAATGTATCTTTTACCTTAATATTTCTTTTTAAAAAGTATTCCTCGACTTGATCAATAATTGCCTTGAATTTTATTTCATCGGATGCTGACTCCATTTCCTGCGGATTTTCAACTTCATGTAAATCAACTTTATTAAAACATAGGTAAATTTCATCCGGAAAATGCCGTATTTTGTCAAAAAATTTGAATTGCCTTTTTAGAACACGCCCAAGGGAAAAAACCACAATTATTTCTTGAGAAATTCTGCTTATAGTAATTATCCCCAATCTGACAACTGCTTCATATCTATCTCCACCAGGGGCGAAAATTTGATAATTCTTATTTTTTTGGAGATCCTTAAAGCCTACGCGATTAGGGTGAATGGTTTTCGTTTCCTTTTCAGTCACACCGCGTTCCTTATCTATGGTCGATTCGCCGGAAAAGTCAACAATCGCAATATCAATGGATCTTCCATTACAAATCTCAGCAAATCTTGCTTTCTCTGTGTTTACATAATAGAGGAACATCCTGAGAATGGAAGTTTTTCCAACACTAACATCGCCGAGTAATCCTATATTTGTCACGTTTAATCAACTAATTGTTTAACATTTTTTCTATGTTGATGCAGGTTTTTTCTTGAATTGAAGTTCTTTACTGAAATTAATTTTGTTACATAGATTTACCAGAATTTATTTTATTGAATTTATTTCGTTTAAAAACACCTTAAGATGTTCTTTAACCTTAGATGGATCCTCATTTGGTGAAAAATGAGCGGTTTCATCTATCTGTACTAATCTACTATTAGGAATTTCAGTATTCATTTTTTCAGCCAATTGAATTGGTGTTACGAAACTATCCTTTGCTCCATGGAGTAATAGCGTAGGAACATCTATTGACTTGAGCCGATCTATTTCCTTAAAACTGGATAACGAAAATGCAGCCCGAATAACTGCTGCTTTATTCATTTTTTTTACATCAACCACGTACTTCTGATATGGCTTTGATTTTCCTCTTTTCGCCCATGCCAACTTCCAACCTTGACTTAAGACGAATCTAAATAATGGAGTAATTGGATATGATATAAGTAACCCGATAATGAAGAAAAAGAGCCGAATAACATAAAATAAAGTGCCTATTCCGTATCCTAAAGGTATTTGTCCGCCTGTATTCCATAAACCCAGAGCAACCACTTTCTCAGGATATTTATGATAAAACGCTTGAGCCGTTAAACCACCCATACTATGACCCAAGATTATGGCTCTAGAAATATCCAATTCTTCAAATAGTGCATGTATATCTTCTGCAAGGACATCAATTTTCGTGTCCTTTGAATATTCGGAATTTCCATGCCCTCGAAGTTCTGGTATGATTAAAAAATATCCTAAATCCGCAATATCGAGGAATTCTTCCCAAAATTTGGAATTACACAGCCATCCATGAATCATTATTATAGGCTGATCATCCTTATTGCCTACGGTATGGTAGTAGAGTGAGATATCTTTGTCAAGTTTCTTGTCATGAACTTTAAAATATGCCATAATTTATTATGGCATAATTTATTATAATTTATTATTATTTTTTTTATTATTATTATTTTTTTATTATTATTATTATTATTTGAAAATTTAATCGACTAAACCGCCAGCGCCGTCAATAACTCCTCCCACGCCAACAAATATCGATGCAATACCAAGCGCCAAAGCATATACAACGTCTGCTATGATGAAGAAAAATACGATTACACCAATTATTCCACCAATAATGCTAATCAATTTAGACCACCAAGCTTCTAAGAACTTTGAAATGATACTACCAATTATTCCTAACAAGGCAACGATACCAGTTACAATGAGACTGCCAATAGTCATTCCTAAGTTTTCAGAATCCGAGATAGCCAGAATCACAAATATGATCATAATGGCTGACGCAATATCTTCCATAGCAAATCCAGTCGTCCCTACTTTTGAGACCATTTATTTTCGCTCCTATATAGATATGTATTTTGTTGATATTGATATGGTTTTCTCTTTTACATTAAATAATCTTTTCGTTCAAAGTTCTGTAAATTTTCGCCATCTATAATGAGTATCTTTAATTCTATTAATTAGTGCATAAATTATTGCATGAATTACTTGCATGAATAATTTATATCATAAGTTTTTTTTAGAATATTTACAAGTGAAAAGTAGTCTGTCATCTATTGTAGTATTTCTGGTAAAGAAAAAAAAATATATGAGATGAGATTCCTATGAGCGACGATCAGAAGGTGGAGAGAGAACCTATTGAGGAACACGTTTCGATGAGGGCTAAGTTAGCATACGGAATTGCTAATACAGGTCACCAATTCCTTGGTGGTACTGTATTTGGAGCAATTGACATATTTTATTTGAAATTGTTCGGAATAGACCCTTCAACAGTCGCTTGGTCTTGGATATTATTCATCGCATGGAATATGATTAATGATCCGCTAATCGGCATAATTGAAGAGAGAACAAAAAGCGATCTCGGCCGTCGAATTCCCTATCTTCGATATGGGGCGCCATTCTATGTCATTTCATTTATACTGGTATGGTTTCCAATTGCAAATACAGAGATCGGACTTATGTGGAATCATTTGCTGATGTTGTTTATTTTTGACACGATTTATTCGATGGTTGGGTTGGTTACGTATGCAATGCCAGCGGAGATGGCTATAACAGCTAGGGAAAGAAATAGTATTGTTATTTGGACGACTATTATTGGAGTAATAGGTATTGCGGGCTCTATTCTCATACCAACTATCTATTTAGGTGATGTACCCGATACTCGCGGATTCCGAATTATTAGTATCATCTTAGGAATAGTATCTGGAATAGCAATTTATCTTAGCAGCTTCTTTATTAAAGAGAATAAATATACTCAAATAGAAGAACCTCTGGGATTTATGGAGAGTATAAAAGAAACATTCAAAAATAAGGCATTCTTGATTGTGGAAATAGTGATATTTGCGACGGTTCTTATGCAAAATATACTTCAAGGATTTTTTGTCTTCATCTTCGACTATATAATTGATATAGATCCTTCAGAGTTTGCCACATACATAGTAATAGCCGTGTTACTCGTAATTGTAGTCCTTATTGTTTATTTAATTAATAAGAAAATTGAATCTGTTGGAATTAAAAAAATTGTCATACTTGGATCATTGATTTCTGCATTTGGATTTGGACTTTTGATGATTTTTGGTTTTTCCTATGGTGTAAATGCAGCGAATAAGATGCCAGTTTCCTTTGGATTTATTCCATTGTTGTTTATTGTAGGGGGACTTATCGTTTATTTGATGACAAATCAACCGTTAATGGGAGATTGTATTGACAAAGATGAAATACTTACGGGAAAAAGACGAGAAACAACATATTCTGGAGTTAATGCACTTATCACAAAACCAGCAGTTTCATTAGCACATTACGTATTTCTAAATATTATAAAACTCTATGGATACGATAAAAACGTTGAAAACCCTTTAGCGCAACCGGAATCAGTAGCCACGGGGGTTCTTATCGCATTCTCAATCGTCCCAATGATATGCCTAATTATTGCGGCAATAGTTCTTTCATTTTATCCGTTAGATGGTCCCGAATGGCAAGCTGAGAAACATAGAATTCATCGAATTCATATTGAGAAAGAGAAAAAATATATCGAGTATCTGAAAAAGCAAGAAGAGCTCGAAGAAAATCGAAAACGCTTATTTTTCATATAAACGCTTATTTTTCATATAAACGCTTATTTTTCATATAAACGCTTATTTTCACAGATATCTCTTTCGCTAGATCTTGAATATCAGCATGATCATACTCGATATGATATGCACCTTTATATGTCTTCTGTAATATAAGCGGCACATCTTCTATCTTCTCGTATATAACTAATATTTCTTTATTGCTTGACATCGCTGCACGCCATTCTGCTGTTTTCATGGTATGACTCTTAGTATTTGATGAAAAAAACACCACAATAAAATCAAAACATTTCAGAATTCTATCAAAATATAATGATCTATGTTCGTTTAGATCCTCTCTAATATAATAATAGTAAATTTTTCTGAATTTTCCATATTGATGAAGCAAATCTTTAACCTCATTAATCTTAAAATCATAAACATCCATCGCAGCATATGATATATATATTGACGGAACACGGGCTTGGTATCTTTCTTTAATCATTTTGAGATTATCTGTCGCTTGTTGATTGTTAGGATCAAGTTTTAAGACAATCGAGTAGTGTTTTTTGGCAAGATTTAGATTTCCTAAAATAAAGTGCATATTAGCCATACCCAAGACGGATCTGAAGTATTTTGGATCTAATTTCGCTGCGTGAGTATAGTTAAGGAGCGCTTCAGTGTAATTACGAAGATGTTCATGTTGCAACCCCCTCATGTGCCAAGCTTCTACGTTTTTTGGGTCTGAGATAATTATCTGGTCATAAGCATTCAATGCCTTTGCATATTCTTTTTGCTGATAATGTCTCATCCCTTCTTTTTCCTTTTTGATGACGTTTACTTTCGTCTTCGATAAGTCAGATAAGTTTTCTTTAAAGTCGTCCCTTGAACCATCAAGTTCAACGGCTTTTCTAAGATTGTCCCTTGCTCTTGGAATATTTCCTAATTTCTCGAATGTTAAACCCAGACTATTATATCCAATCGTAAAATCCTTCTCTAATTCTACGCATTTCTGGAAAAACTCTAATGCTTGATTATATCGTCGAAGCCGATACATCATGTTTCCCGCTCCGTATTGCGAATACGTGTAATTCGGGTCTTTTGAAATATTTTTCGTATAAAAAAAGAACGCGTCATCGTATTTCCGCAATCTTTCCAAACAGACGCCTGTCATATGTAAAGCATCAATAAACTCGGGATCCAACTCCAATGCTTTAATAAACTCTTGCAAGGCATCTTCATATTCCTCATCGTCGTATAATTTATCCCCTCTGCGATAAAAATACCATTTATCCTTTTTCTCCTCTGTTGAATCTTTTTCAATACTTGACATGAGGTATATACACCTGTAATCTATAGTTAGCGGCTATTTATTTTATAATGTAAAAATAAATCGGTTTTCAATTCCTAGTAGGTTGAACGTAACGCTGGTTATAATTGAACTTAAGATTATACCCATAAGAAACGCGATTGCATATAATATGAATACATTTAATTCCGAAAATTTCTCTTTTTCATAAAACTTAAAGTACATTATAGCAAATGGAATAATGAAGAACAATAACATCAACATAACTATACCCACAAATACGGACACTATATGGAAATACCAACTAAAAGAAACCAAAATATTGCTTAACTCAATCCCAATTGATATGAGAATGAGGTCTTTTATTGATTTCTGTGAGGGAGAGACATTCTTCATTTTCTTGGTAATAAATACGA
>WJKO01000273.1 GCA_014729055.1 Promethearchaeota archaeon
CTTGTAGGGCATGCATTAAGATTCTTTAAAGAAAAATTAGATTCTGGATCATCTTCATTTTAATGTTTTTTCTTGATTGTATTCATTTTAAATTAAGAATATAGAACAAAAAACAAATAAATTACATTGGATAATTTGAATTATAGAGCAATTCTTAGGATCGTATTTAAATGAGACAAAAGATACCCGGTTCAAATAAAATTCTTCCGTATTTATATGTTATAACACCCATTGTTATTGCCATATTATACTTTTTCGTGGGATTTCTAATAGAGAATGGCGAAATAGACTTTGAAATGATAATATTTGGAGAAGTATATACGAAATATAATTATACTCTAGTCGAATGCTTATTGGATATAGAGCAATTCTTAGGTTTATTTATTAATACGATTATGTATAGTTTACTTTTCGCTGGTGCAATTTTGTGTTATGGATTGCCCAAGAATGAGATGGAGAATTTTTCAAACTACCGAGATCTCTCGAAAAAAACGAAAATCGCGGGAATAATTGCGTTAAGTATACTAATCACATCAATCATTCTTTCAATATTGGGGTTGGGTATCAGTAGACCGGAATGGGATGGAAAAACTTTTGTATTGATGTTTACCAATTTCTATCCTGAATTTTTCTCATTGACTATATTTCCATTTATAATTTTTGCATCATATTCTTTTATCCCTTATATCTTTGCTAAAATTACCAGGGTAGGAGTCAGCAAATGGAAACCTAATAAGATTGGGATTTATTATCTTTTAGGATTTCTCGGATTATTTCAGTTACTATTAATCAGCATGCCACTAAACATATCTGAAATGTTCCATGCTGATATTCTTCGAGAACTTCTTTACAGAGGTCTGGATCTATTTATTATTACGGGAACGATTCTATTAATTGAATTAAAACAGAGAAAGATTCAATTTGCACTCGAGAAACGAGAGACAAAAAAGCAGGTCGCGAAAAATATTAATAGAAGTCAAAGAAAGCAAGATATGCTAAAAAATTCTAATAGATTTACGAAACATGGAGCGATATTATTGTTAATTTTTATTGCTACAGCTGTTTTCACGATGCTGCTCTTTCTACTAATTAAGGGAAATGTAAATTCCGAGATAGGAATCGGAAGGCTTGTGTCACGTATATGGGTATTTGGATTTGAATTTGCATTTACAATGTTCTTATATTTCCTCGGAATGACATACCGAAAAAATAATCTGCTGGAGGAGTTGGATTAATGTCTCAAAATAATTCAAAAAATCTATCTCGTTTGTTTAGTGTTCCATTGAATAAACGAAAAATGTATACAATTCTTATAATTACTAATATAGCTTTAATGAGCGGAGTTATTGCATATAAGTTATTAATGGACAATCCAGCAATTCTTATTAATCAAGTAGGATATTTGCCCGACCAACAAAAAGAATTCCTTTTAAAAACACGATATCCAAAATATCAAGGAACTTTTGATCTAGATTTAATTGAATCAGGCGATAAAATTATCGAGGATCGAAAATTAACGTATTTAGGAAAATTATGGGGTGATTATTATTATTCGGGGAACTTTACAGAAATTAATACTCCAGGAAATTACTCAATCACTGTGACACTCGGTAACAAGATCACGAATGATCTTATTTCTTGTCCCGTTTTTCAAATAAGCGATAACCTTTATGATAAGGCACTCGAACGTGCCTATGAGTTTTTCTACTACCAAAGGTGTGGATGTGAGGTTCAACAGTTAGTTCCTGGATATGTGGGTCACGAAGCTTGTCATTTAGACGATGGAGTCTACTTAGATGACGGTGAATACTACAATGATGAGTGGGTCGACTTAACTGGCGGTTGGCATTCTGCTGGAGACTTTGCAAAGCATAATTATTGGGGAGTTCATATTCATGGAGGTATTTATTCTATGTGTGAAGCTTACCAGAACGTGCCCGTAAAATACGATCAAATAGATATGTATCAAAAGGATGGAAAATTAATATCGAATTCGATACCAGACATTTTAGATGAAGCACTTTATGGTATTGACTATGTGAAGAAGACTTTTCTGAAGAATGGTACGTTATTGGGTTCAATTATGGGTACGCTAACATTTAACCCGCCAGAATCTGATACTGATGGTATTATTGGTACGGAAGATGATCGCAGTCTTATGTATTTACCGGGCGAACAACATTATTTTGCCAGACCTATGGAAGCAATGTGGGCAGCGGCAGGGATCGCAAAATTCGGTAATATCGTTGATGAATATGGATATTATTCCGAAGAGCTTATTGCCTTGAATAATACTGCACAGTATATCTATGGTAATTATTCCGAGAAATTTCAATTTCCTGCGCAGATGACAAACCATAATGGATTAAATAAATGGATATCCTTTATGCTTGCAAGCAAAGAATTATTTGAATTAACTAATGATGTCAACTATGCGATGAATAGCACGTTGGCATTTCAATCTCTCACGGAAAACTACCTTTCGTGTTCTGATGGTATTAAGGATGATCTTGGTTATACAGATCGTGCATTTGCTTATATGATAGAGTGGGCACTTCAGAATGGAACGTCTAATGCCATTGATCAAGTCAAGAATTTAGTTTTACCGAATTGGGAACAAAACTGGCAAGTATTAACGAATGATGCGACAAATTTCTACGGGCTTTATAAAATTCGTACACCTCAAGTTCATTATTTCTATGATATTCATATAGGACAAAATTCCCGATATTTAGCAGCATCGTACGCATCAATGTTAGCATATAATATAACCGATGGAACTTATCCAGAACTATTAGATTTCGCTATGAATCAATTGAATTGGATATTTGGGCGGAACCCGTACGGAGTTTCCATGATGGAAGATGTGGGAACCTATAACCCTGGTATATGGCATCATCGGTATTCGTTAATAGAAGGTAATATGAGGGGAGCAGTCCCTGGCGCCATTCCAAACGGGATGATTTCGAAGAATAATAGATATGACAAACCTTGGTTTGATACAAGTCCATGGTTCGCTGGCAGTGTTTTTGATCATCATGCGGATTCTTCATCTAATGAACCATGGTTACCACACAACGTGCAAGCATTAAATGCATTCTCTCTCCTATATAAATACATTATTGAGGTTAATTAACATTTATCTCATTTTTTCAAAAATTTTGAGTTTTTCAGAATATTCGGGCTGATTTAAGGTCTTTTTCATTTGATGCTCGAATTTAATAGCTTCAATCTCAAAGGGAATAACTTCATGTGCAAAGAGGATGCCACAGCGAAGCAAAGATTCGAAAGGGGCTTTTATATATTGATATATCATCTTCAGTGGATTCCGAAACCACTGGTAAATATGATATTCTTCATGTAAAAAGAGAGCCATCCCGTTAGGTGTTGCCAGATCGAATGAATTTCCAGCGTGCAAACCCGGAGCATTAAGCACACCTTTTCCCCAATACATTCGATTAAAGAGCATAAAAGCCGGCGTTTTGCTTAAATCTTGACTTTGCTTCTTTCGACGCCCTGAAATTATACTTTCTTTTTTCATTATAATCGGTTTCGATTTTTCGAGCACGAACCGGGGAATAAACACTGCCGTAAATTTAATCAATTCAGGCGGATATTTTCCATTTTCTTGAATATATTTCTCAATAGATTGAAACATCTGTTTTTCGTAAAGTAAGAATCATTGAAAAAAATGATGATTTTTAAAATATTCTTTTGAATGTATTTAATGTCATAACAGTATAAAAG
>WJKO01000274.1 GCA_014729055.1 Promethearchaeota archaeon
AGTGTAGACTTACCACTTCCACTTGGTCCAGCAAGTACCAGAATTTTTCCTTTCTTTAGAGAAAAGGAGACATTCTTAATTGCCGGGGATTCATCTTTATCAGATCCGTAAATAAAAGAAAAATTCTTGAATTTAAAGGCGAAATTATTATCTGTTATAATAGGTTCACTTCCCGGCAAAAAATATTGATTATATTTAATTTTTATTAAATAAAATGTTGTAGGGACGCAAGCTTTAATAAGATAATTTTTTACTGATCTCCCTAAAATACCAACGATTAGTATTCCTGATATGAAAGCAAAAATGAAAGCTAAAACCCACAAGGTCCAATGTAAGTACCATCTCTGATTAATAACCCAGAAAAAAGGAGCTTGAAAAAAATTTCCAAATCCCCCTGCGATCGCCCAGCCTAACTTGGTTTCTCCCTCTCCGATCTTCTCTATAGCAAAAAATCCTCCCACTAATGCTGTGGCTTCCATTAAATTTACAAATAATATAAGAAGACCCCAAGGATCTCCAAATATGAACTCAATAAGTCCCTTAGAACCCATCGTGATGAATATATTTTTCTTCTTTTTTGTTAATACATATACAATTGATGCCCAAATCACATGATGTCCACTTACAAGCTGCGTCCCTCCAGTTAATGGATACCAAACCTTGATTAACAAACTAAACGGAATTAAACTTGAAATAATACCTCCTAATACGCCTAAAATTGTGGCAAAAAGTAAATCTAAATTGGTAATCTTTCTAGAACCCTCCTGTCCAATCCCAGTTTCTGTATATTCTTCTTGAACCTCTTCTTGATTTTCTTCTATACTCATGATTTTCTCCTTATTATACTAATACTATTCAATTAAGATTGTGGTTAGATATTTTACCCAATAATGGGTGGTTGTTTCATTCGGAATAACATAGCGATTTATAACGGATCTAAGGGTTCCGTCTTCATTTTCATTAAAGTCTTCTCCCCCATACGCCAAAAGAACATCATTTTCATATTCTTTTGCTAAAGAAAGATCTAGTGGTTTCTCGGAATAATATCCATCAGATGCAACAAAAGTAAATGCTTTAGAATTGGAAGTAAGTATACCTGATTGATCTAATATACTCCATAATGTGACACCTGTGTATGTTACATTGAAACTTCTGCCGAAGGCATTGATTAATTGAAATTGTTTATTTTCAACATGATTGTATCGATCTGATTTTAAATCGGAAAGAGTTAGCTCTAATTCCTCTGATACTTCACCTTTTACTACTAACACAACTTCCTCCTCCTCTCCGAATAAATCTTTAATATTTTCTAATGGATCTACTCCTAAAGAGACAAAACTATAAACTAATAACCAGAATATAACTATGCCAATTATTATTGAAGCCACTAAAATTTTAAAATTTCTCTCCTCCATTCTATCTTTTCACCTTATTCCTTTCGAATAAAAATATTGAAATTATTGTTATTAGTCCAAATATTAATAATAAATCAGGATAGTAACCGTTAATGCTTGGAGTTTTAAACTTCATAGCATAAGTCCATGATACAGCGTGATCTGCATGCCTTCCATCGTTCATTACACCCATGTTAAAAAAGTATTCTTTTTTCTCATCAAATTGAACATCATATTCTTCATTGGTCATTAATTTTCTTTGGATTTCTACTGTATAAAATTCATCTTTCTTATGTGTATATGCTATGGTTACATCTTGGTTTTCAAGATTTCGTGAATACCATCCTTTCTCCCCAAAACAAAAATCCCCCATTTCCATTGAAGTTCCATTTGGGGATGTTGCTTGGTTTATATCCCAATCCCAGTTATCAACATCTCCACCGCCCATACTGGCAGTATCCATTCCCGTTTCAAAATTAGCAGAAAAATTGGGACAATCAATATTCCAACAGAAATATAGACCATCATATAGATTACCGATATTCGGTTTTGTTGTATTATCCTTCCATTGGCATAGAATATACATATATTTATCATTCCTTATGAACGTTGCATTTAGATATACAACATAAAAATATGATGTATTTGGTTCTGTTGCTAAAGGTATTTCAATCTTTCCTTCTTGATTTTCTTCTTTTTCCCAGAACGATTCAGATGGAACACCGTCTAACTTTAGATTTGCACTCCTATCATAGGCTATATCAACTGGTGTAATACCATGTTCTTCTCTACAATCTCCATCTCCAGGCCAAGCGTTAGCGAAACTTAAAGCGTAAGTCATAACTAACGTGCTTACAATAATTAAAACAACAATTCTAGATTTTTTCATGTTCTCATTCCTCTTTTTTATAAAAGTTAAAAATAAAATTAAAAATTTTTATATAAATTAATAGGTTACTTCAATTCTATTAACCCATTTCACATACACATCTCTTGGTCTTCCAGGAACGATTAAATAAAATGGACCCCTATGAATTCCACAAACTTCTGGATGTGGCCAAACTGGATCCGTAAGGTTTTGTCCCGACTCTCCGAACTCTTGGTGCTTGTAGACTATTGTCATTAATTTACTACCGGGATCTGGCAGTGGAACTTCGCTTTCATTAACTAAATCATTTTGACTCCATGGTGTATC
>WJKO01000275.1 GCA_014729055.1 Promethearchaeota archaeon
AGGAAAATCTTCTTAAAAAGAGGGAAATCTTTTTTTGCCGAACCAGTTTGACTTGGAGTCTAATTTTTCTATATGAACTTTATCTTTAAGGTGTTTAGAATCTTGCAATGACATTAATGATCTTGCAATGAAATAGGTTTCCCCTTTTACAGTATTAAACTTCAGCATCTCTGTTTGTTTAAACGTCTTCATCTCAGAGAACTTTTGATCAAATAATTTAGTCTTAAATCCAAACGAATTTTCAATTATACATTCATTCCCCGCCAAACTCTTAATTTTGACAAATAAGATCTTTCGATTCAATAACAAGGCATCTATTAAAAATGCCCGTTCTGTTCTTAGCGATTGAAAATATGCATCCTTCCAAAATTCAGGTATAGTAGGAAATATGCGGATAATCCCATTCCAACTTTGTATTAACATTTCACTTACCGCGGCAATACTACAAAATCCCGCTTCTAATGTCATGGGATTATAAGTAAAATGGCTCAAGCCAAACTTCCTTGGATCGCCATTTATATGAAAACTGTTCGGCGTAATAAAACAGAAATAATCTTGGAGCATTTTCCATGCCATTTCCCCATTTCCTGCTCGTGAAGCAATCAAACTCATCCATGGCCAACTCCAACCGGTCCAATTACCAGTCCCCATCTCTCTTATCTTTTTCAGTGAAGACTCTATAAGATACTGATCGTCCCGATCCCCATCCCGGGTTACTAATCCCAACGGATGGATCGGCATGAGATGGGAAAAATGTCGATGAGAAAAATTCAACTGTTCTCCTTCATAAATTTGAAATCCTGAAAGATCAGCAGGATAATCCAACTCATACAGTAATTTCTCAAAATACTCCTCACGGTCGTTATCGATTTGCAAAATGGCATAGGCTTCTTTTAATGCATGAATAAGGAAACGAATTAACCCAATTTCACCAGTTGCATTTTTTCCCCACGATTTTGGTTGATTTTCATAATATTCCGGAGAATAACTAATCGGGAGACATAGATATCCATTTTCATCCTCTTCGAGCAAATGACTATATGTACTGAAACAATCTTCTAAATAAGGTAATAAACGACGTTTTAGGAATCTCTTGTCCCATGTAAAGCGCCAATACAACCACAAGTTATGAACTGCCCATACAATGTTACCTGGCCAATATTCTGCAGTATAGTATCCAAATACTCGTTCCCCATTTCGACCAATGGCACAACCACTATGAACCCCTTTGAATCCAAAAAAGTTCTGGCAGTTCTCCTCAAATCTTTTTTTATTACCGAGAAGGAAACGATTTAAAGGCTCCGCAACGTCTAAATGATTAGTTGGATAAGTAGGCCAATATGTCTCTTGTATATTCATATCTAAATGATAATCCCCACTCCATGGAGGCATTGTTCCATCTTTTGTCCACAGTCCTTGTAAGGAACAAGGAAGCTTGCCTTTTCTCGAAGAACTGCCCAATTTGTACAGCTCTAGATAAAATAGGTTTTCCAATTTTGAATCCGGAATGGATACGAACGACTTTGACCAATAATCATTCCAAAATTCTTTATGTTCTTTAACTAATTGACTTGTATCCTCACATTTTAGTTGATTAACGATTTTTTCTTCCCAGAATGTTTTTAGATCCACGATCTTGTCTTTATATGTCTCATCAGTTCCACCTTCTAAGGAAATAAGAATAATTATAGAGTGACTTTCTGCACTATGATCCGCGATCATCTTGCGGCCAATCAGATATCCCCCATATTCAGGTATTTCCTGCCAATGAAAATCTATCTCATTCCAAGCATCCTTATAGCTGACTGGATCTTTGTAGCCCCATGATTTCAATGTCTTATAAGCACTGAGCTGATTTGGATGTAAAGCATTACCTTTGGCTTTCAGATGTTCTATTGAAGTAGATAATTTTATATTCTGAATCAAGTTAGATATTTTTTCTGTATCTATACCTTCACAATGTCTAATATTAAAGCGAAAAATTACTAAATTCGTCTGAGAATGGACATAACATCGAAAATGAAGTGGTATTTGGAAATTCTTAAGCTTAATCCTCCCATTACAGATTGCAGAGAATAGATCCAAGCGTGAGTCGAATTCTTTGATGTTAGACGGAAATTCTATCTCAACTCGTGGAAGCGGTAAACGAGTTGGATGGACTTTTTTGTTATTCCTTTGTGCAACTTTGCTCTCAAAAATCTGTTTGGCTTTTCCAAATTCTTTATTTAATAGTAAGTTTTTAAGATTTTGATAATTAAATTCACTATAATCGGGTATGATTTCTCTGATTTCCCAAACATCGTTTTTATCTAAGGTAAGATGAATCCGATTGTTCTCTCCCCATAACATAATGCCAATTTCGCCATTAGCCATTGGAATTCCTGATAACCATTCAGTTGGCATTAATTCATAAACCATATCATGTTGTTGCAAGTAATTTTTTAGAAAATCAGATTGTTTTACAGATTTCTTTTTCATAAAATAAAGTAGCTTTATAAGATAAAATATCTTGTTTTCTCCATTTTCATCTGCTATTTTTTTTAAAATAAAGAATAAGAAGCGATATATTTAAATAGAAGGATATGCCATAATGGATCTTAGCGAGTAAAATCAGCAAACGCGACCCAACTGAATTATGAATAATAAAATTTTCATTTTCGGTAAGGTTAATGTTTAAAACTGAAGCTCGTTGGGTTAAGTACTGGCAGTTTCTACCTTGGTTAGTAGAACTGTCAGTACTCTCTACTCTCTTCTTTTATCTTCTTAGTATCCTTAACTAGTTCTGGATATAAATCCCTCATACATTTTGAGCACAAACTATGAGTAAATTTAATATTTAGATAGCTATTCATATATTTTTCAAAGGGGAGCCAATTATCGTTACTAACGCGTATCTTCCGACAACCCGAACATAGAGGTAATATTGTATCGGATCTTGATTTTTCTTTGTTACAATCACATGTTGAGGAACTTACTGATGAAAATATTGCTTGAAGACCATGATAATTAATAATTTGTGATTCCATTTCGACTGGTATTAATTTGTTATATTTAGTTTTTAGCTTGAATTCAATATGGGCTGTTTTTTCTTCACTCAATTTCCTTTTGAATTTTTCAGATAAAGGCGTGTTTTCAGGGAGAAGATCGATTCCTCGCATTTTTAATAATTCTTTATTAGAAAATCCC
>WJKO01000276.1 GCA_014729055.1 Promethearchaeota archaeon
GATTAATATAATTCTCGTACTTATGCAAGAAATCCGTATTAAAATAAATTTTTTTTTCTCTCGCGATTTCTAAAAATACGCATGTATCAATCATTATTAGGCTTCTTACCATTTTTTTACACACCACGCTTTTTTAACTGTTCTTCGCGTTTAATATCTTCCAGTAGCCCTTTAGCTAACCAGACAATCCTTTCCATTTCAGCCACGGACATATCCGAAAGCTGTTTTCCTTTATCTGTCACATATTTCTTAAATATTCTCAGTACATACTGCTTTTGCTCAAGCGTTAAATTCTCGTTGCCCTTTGGCTCAATGGTATCAAGCCAAAATATTGTAACGTCCCGCCCATTTTTAAGTGTTTCAATCTGGGCTTCAATTTCCGCAGACTCAAGATGTCCCCCCTCGACACCGCCTTCAACCGCCGCCATTGACACCTTTTTCGCGCCATAAACCAATTCAATAAACGGATGATAATGAAACACGCTAGAATCAGGCAAGTCCATTTCCAACAAGTCGGGATTTGGTCCCGGAAGGTATTCATCTAGTATCGCATCATACAAAGGGATTAATCGCACTAATTTGGATACTTTATCTTCCGTTTCCTCCACGAGCTGTTTGTTATTGTCTAAAATGTCCCTCACACGTTGGTATTCCCTATCAATGGATTCTTCAGATAGGGTAAGGGATCTTATAAAAGGTAGAGATTCCTCTACCAAGTCCAAAACTTTTGCAACATATTGTTTTGCGGCGTCAACATCATCGGCGTATTCTTTTTGATATTCCTTAGGGATTATGTCCAAGCATTCTAAGATCGGCGGAAGAATAACCGCCGCCCTCTCCCAGACCTCTTTAAGACTCTTATAGTTATCGCCGAACGCTATCTTTCCCTCCGGAAAGGCACAGACATAGGTAAAAAAGTCACTATATTCCCTGATCAAATCGTGAAATATTTTCAAATAATCCCGAAGTGTATGCGTTTTTTCTTCTATTTTTTTCTTTTCTTTGTGTTTCATGCTCATTTTTTTTCCCTTTCTTTCTTCTTAATGATTACATTTTCTCGCACATATATTAGTGCATTGGCGGACTCACGGTCACGCCCGGTTTTTGCCCTTTTATCGAGGTTAGATAATTCTTTAAAATTCCTCCACACCGTAGTTCATTAATTCGCTGATGAGCGTGTCATATTTTTAGCCGATCAAGAAAACATAACTTTGTATAGAATGGAGATTATTTATACAATAAAGCCAATAACTAATCCCAAAAGCAACGTTCCAATGGTTGATGCCACTCGAATAAACATTTCGTGTTTCCATGATTCTTTATTTGATCGCATTTTATTCACCTCACCAAGGAGAAATTTATCCAGAATTTGAAATGTAGGACAAATATATTTAAACGTGTCCCCGTCAATAGTGATCTGAACCCGTTTGTGCGTACGTAAAACATAAAATAATACAAGACCGACTGATAGAGTAAATACGCCCATTTCCATAAAAGTCAGACCAATGTTAACACTCGTGGCGGTTAAAAAGCGAAACCAAGATCCAAGAGTCCACCCTGAAAACAGCATAAATAATATCCACGCACAGACGAGGAATAAGTTGGGTGTGACAAACGTATCTTGTTTAGAAAACGATATAAGACCAGATTCATTGGGTGAATGAGGCTCAATTGATGAATGAGGCTCAATTGATGAATGAGGCTCCATTGTGTTATTAGATTGTTTCGATGTATGTGAGACTGCCCAAAATCCTGTATTTTGCAATACTGCCGTACTTTTAATTGATATTGCATCTTGCTTTTTTGATTGATGTCTGATTTCAACCTTATTATTAATACATTTCAATGTAGATATAAGAATAAGAACACCCAGAATGCAAGAAGTAATCAGTAAATTCTGGCTTGTGTATATTTTACAAATAAATGTGACAATTGAAACGACAATTAACACAACTGCAGCCAAAATTTCATAATGCTGATTTAGAATTTGATTCAATTGCTTTTCTCTATGTTGTGGATGTGTTAGCGTTAATACATGTTCTGATTCTGTATTATTTACAGAACACCCAAAGACTTGGTCAAAAAACCCGAAAATATCAACATTCTTCTCTATTTTCTGAAAAATCATTCGATATATATCCTTATCCGTGCGAATTTCCAATAATCTATCTCCTGGTATCAGTATAAGTAATATTATTGAAATATCCATGATCGCTCCTATTACATAGTAGATCCCTTGTATGATACCCATACCAAAGTTCTCAGGTGTCAAGAGCAAGCTAAGTCCGTCTATCAGTAGAAGAATTGAGTGTATTCCAAATATCACCAACCAAAAATACTTGGGACCAAGATATCCTTCTTTATATAATGTGGTCTGAATATCTTTAATGGGAATTGTTTGCGTTCGCTTGAATATTGGATACTGTTCTTGAATTATCAAATTATCTGTTGCTGGATTAGTTCTTTCTGATTCCCCAAGGTCGCTTTCAGTTGAGAAGCTAATTTTTCGCAATGTGACTAATATATATATAAGCAGAATAATCCCGCCTAAGATTGGAATACCCGCAATCCAATAAAATGCCGAGAATGCACCCAAAGCAAACCATGTACCACGTTCCATAATTTCATCGATTTCCAGTCCGAAATAGTTTCCTGCGAGAATGGCATATATGATTATCAGCAGGATTGCAACAATATAATATACATTAATACCAACAAATGAGAGGGAATAGCGAGATTTTGATCGATCATTATCTGACAATTTTTCTGACAATTAATCCGTCCCCTCCTCAAAATATCCGCAATACCGCATCATCCAATATGGAAGTGTAAAACTTATTCCCGGATATTCGCGCCTGAGATTCTCGCACCAGATATCGTCATAATTCCACGGATTATCATTCCAGATAAACCAGTCAGCTTCCAAATAATCACATGTCAGAGGCTTATTATAAAACAAATCATTTTCATCAATACCCAGAAGATCTTGCAATGCCGGACTAAAATTATACTTTTCAACAAATTCACTTACGGGACTAAAAAGTTCATATTCTTCGGGAATACTCTCTGGACTTGCATAATGTAGATCTGGAAAGTGAGAATTAGTATATCGGGTCAATTGATCCCCTACATCCGCTACGATTTGGCTGATATTTTCAACTGGATGCATAGTTGATACATCTTCCGGCAAATTTAATAATTCCGTGTTATCATTAATAAGTCCGTTTTCATGTGCGATCATTAAGAATAGAGCGTTATACCAAGCATTTCGATGATTTCGTGTGTACTGCCAAATAGATTCGAGGAACCCGCTGTAAAAAACACGACCTATGGATGATGTGATAGGTTCAAGCAGAAGATAGCCAAGACAGATGCAATATGCAAAATGGTATGCGTAATAATTGGCTACCGTTTCTTGCAAACCGCCCTCATGCGCATGTAAATACAAGAATTCATTTGCCATGTAATATAAATAGAGATTTTCATATTTTTCAGGAAAACATATTGCACCCATTTTCAATAAAATTGCGATCCAAAATCCACCGTTACCCAACAAGGGTTTCTGATCCACACCCGTGGTGGACCCTGTGCCATGAATGCCCAAAAAGTTATTATCAAGCATATATTCGCACAACTGATCTACTATCAAGGAAACATTTTCGTAAATTGGTTCGATATCGGATAAATACTTAAGAGCCATCGCAAGGAATAGATAATACCCGCCATATTCATCGTTCGATGTATATCCCCGCCATCTCCAATCAGAATAAATACCCGTGCCGTTGAAATGCTTTGGTTCGTCATCGAAGATATCATCCCACGTATCATTTCCATCTGGTGGGGCATATCCACGACCTAAAATTCCTCGATAATCTGAACCTAAACCCCCGTTTGGAACTGCCATTAGCATAGAGAGCCCTGATGTTAAGTTAATAAGAACGTTACGTGCATAATTGCGCATAGTTACATTGTTTTCATTAACTGCGACAAGATATTTATATGTCCAGCTTACATATGCTGTACCCCCCCATAAAGCCTCGTTATCGCTAAAATAATATTTCGTAATATTTGTATAGGTAATATATCCATACGTCTCTGAATCGTTTTCAAATTTCGTGCCAACCACTTGATCCCACATTAGATGGTAGTTTGAAAAACGATAATCATAAAAATATGCGGCGTCCTCAAGTTCCTCTCCATTAGGGTCGAGAAATGAGGATGTATCCACGGGAACTTCCAGTGACCACTCAGCAATCCTGCCGTAAATACTCAAAATATTTAATATAATGCCGAAGGCAACGCTCGTGATAGTCAGAAACACTAGAAACATTCCAATCATGAGTTTCTTATAACGATGCTTGTTGGCGCGGATCATCTTGAAAATATAGCATGGCTTCTATTAAAAATTTGTCGATAATATGCTTTTTAGTTCAATATAGTTTGCATAGGCTCTAAAAGCATTAGATATAAAATTGCATGATTCTCTAACTCTTATATGGACATTAAGCTGATTTGGATTCTTGGTGCAACTTTTAGTATTAGTCTTATTTCATTGGTTGGAGTGGTCTTACTTTATATTAGGGAAGATATACTGAAGAAAATACTGCGACCGCTGATTGCTTTTTCCGCAGGGGCATTATTGGGAGGGGCTGTATTGCATATGTTGCCTGAAAGCATAAAGAGTGATACCAATATGACGATTGTTTTTATTTGGTTCTTGGTGGGATTTGCGCTGTTCTTTTTGTCGGAACAATTTTTAAATTGGCATAAGGCGCGTGGATTATCAACGCATTCTGATGGCCATCATGATATGAAAGAAAAAGTAAATTCATCTGTTAAAGAAGATTCTAATAAGGTTATGTCTGATAGTTCCGATAATAATAAGAACAAACAGGAGAAAATAGAACATGATCACAAAACTGCAACATCTTATCTGATTTTAGTCGCAGACGGGATGCATAATTTCATCGGTGGACTGGCAATCGCAAGCTCCTTTCTCATCAACATAAATATAGGCATCATCACAATGGTAAGTGCAGCAGCTCATGAGATCCCGCAAGAGTTTGGAGACTTCGGTATTCTTGTCCATGGCGGATGGAAAAAAAATAGAGCCATTGTTTTTAATTTTATTTCTGCTCTATCTATTGTGCCCGGCGGGTTATTGACTTATTATATAAGTGTGAACCTTAATACTGCTATATTATTAGCGTTCGCTGCGGGAAACTTTGTATACATTGCAGCGGCAGATCTAATTCCCGAAATTACGCATGGACAAGCTCACGATATCGAACGTAAAAAATTTTCATTAAAAAAGAATTTGGGTTGTTTTATAGTCTTTTGTCTCGGAATTATGCTGATTTTAGCGACAAAATTTATTTTTGAATAAGAAATATTGACTTTTACGCCTTGAATGATAGACGGCGCTTTAATACCGATTTTTATTCTTGCATTATCTTCTTTTTGAAGTTTGAAGATTAAAAAGAGATATTTGTTTATTTTAAAAACATTCTTCTATAAATAGATATGTGTTTAAAATGGGCAACGACTTTTCAACGAGTCCGATTTATAGGGACGATGAGGACCAATTAGATTTTGTCTACACGATTTCCACATCAAAAATTGTAAAATATCTTTTGAATCCAACTTTTCCGGATGACCCGATTAGAGCGGAATTTGGTAAACTTATGGAAGAGGGCTATCAGCACGTTTGTTATCTCTTGAAAATAAAGGGATGGCAGTCTCTCCTAATGTATGATTGTGAGTCTCTTGAGGAATTCATTGAAGAAGAAATCTATATGTATCTTGAAGAACATTCGGAACTTTTAAGGGAAGATGAACTGGAAGAAGGACAAGAAATCGCTAAGGTATTCTTTCAACATGGTGTTTGTGGATTAACACCCAAAACAAGAGTCCGAGAAGCGTTTAAATCGCATTTTGTATTTGCAAAAGCGGACTTGCGGAGCGAATATGGAACACTATATGAATTTAAAACTTATCCGATAAATGAATATGCAGAATTACAAGCAAAGATATTCTCTTGGGTATATAATGAGCCCGTACATTTAGTGGGCTGGGATGGGGATAAGATAGAAGAAGTGGTCCTAAATAGTGTTAATATAAATTTCAAGAATATTCCTAATGAATTTTGGGAAATTGAGCCATTACAAATGCTTTTATCTTATAGTAAACCATTTATCCGGGAATATGGGTATTATAGGACCTTTTTATGACCTTTTTAATTGGCTAATAACATTCGATCAAATCTTATATTTTTCTAAGAATAAAATAAAAATATGAATTCTGAGAATACCATCTCTGAAAATCAGACAAATGATGAGAATTCTGAGACGTTAACCGAAAGCGAGGTTAATGGGGAAGAACAGATGGAACTCATCGTATCAGAGTTAAAAAAGATCGATAAATGGGAGGAAATAGGTGCTCATAGACCTATCGGGCAACTTTGGTACAATTTGGGAATTTATATCATAATCATTCTTTTAAGCGCTATTTCACTGGCAACTATTGTAAGTTGGGTCTTTCCATACCCTGAAATTCAAGGATACTATAAAATCGCGGACAATTTCTTCCTCTTAATCTATCAAGTGTTTGATATAGGAACAGCATTTGGAATAGAAAGATTTATCGGAGAATGGCGGGTAAAAGATACTAAACGGATGATTAAATATGTGCAATTCTTTTTTTGGTATCAAATGATGACGGGATTAGTTCAATTAGTGATAATCACTATTGTCGTTATGAAATGGATGGTCTATACTAATTTAGCATATTTATCATGGCTATTTCTCCTCATTGTGGCTCGGCAATATCCCGCAATGTCCAAATCATTAAAGAATACTCTCAATGGATTACAGAGATATGATAAAGGCAATCTCATGAATTTATTTACCAATGATGTATTTAAACAATTTCTAATGGTAGGATTCATTATAATAGGGAGAAAATGGGGACAAGCAAACCCCGCTTATGGTGAGCTTTTCGGTGCAACAATTGGTGTCGCCGCAGGCGCTTATATTGCGGAATTCTTCGCCATTGGGATCGGAGGCTATTGGTTTCATAAGGCGATGAAAACTTTTGGTTTTTCGTTCTGGGATGCGTTTAAAGTTGGTTTTGATAAGAAAATCGTGAAGGAATGCATGTGGTTCGGGTTGCAAGTCAGCATTGTTCCGTCAATTAATACTTTAACGACCACTTGGATGTTAGTAATGTATTTAGATGCATTACCGCAATATGCAACTTGGATTTTTATCGCAGAAATTGCCAAAGGAATCAGTTCGGCAATTAATATGGGACAAGATTTTAAGCTGACACCCGCAATCGCTGAAGCTTATCCCAACGGAAAGGAAGAATTAACGCAATTTTACGTGCAGACAAGTATAAAGTGGCAAGGTTTCTTTATGATGCTCTTACTGACAATTATCGGCGGATTTGTCCCGCCTATTTTAGGAAAGCTGACGGCAATTCCTGAACTTGCACAGTATAGCGCTGCAACGATCTTCATTCCATTTGCAATCATTCAATCACTGTTTACTTATTTCATTGATCTTCCCAATCCGGTGTTAGTTGGAACGCTACATGTTGGATTTTATACTTTTTTAAGAGTTAGTGAAGAAGTATTCCAAGTATTCTTTGTATGGTTATTTTTATACGTTTTACGTCTTCATGAAACGTTAGGATTAGTCGGCATCGGTATAATATTTGGTTGGGAGCATTTTTTTCCCAGATTGATAAAAATGACCATGGGTTTAATATATATTAACAAAAAGATATTCAAAATTAAAGTACCTTGGATGCAATCATTCATTGTTACAGGACTGGCAGCTTTACCTAATTTATTATTTGCATTTATTTGGAACAGCTTTATATTAGATCCACTTATTAATCTGGCGGGTTTATATGTTGCTTTAGCAATAACACTTCTTTTGGGAATAATAGCGCTACCGCTTCTTATATATCTCCCATTAACGGGCATATTGGGTGGTTGGGATGATTATCAGTTAAAGATCTTCAAAAAATCAATATCTTTAAGTGGGATAACTAAGGTTATCGTACGACCTTTCTATAAAATGGTGCAATATTGGACGGGGAAAAGCCCTTGGCACAATAAATTCATGATTCCGCACAAAAAGGCCGAAGAACAGATAAAAGAGCTGCATATAATGAAGGCGAAACAAGAATATGTTGTTGCTGAGAAAGAAGACCAGAGCATGGCATTAATCGGCTGGATTAAAGATAAGATAAAAGATAAAAGCGAATAAATAAGATAAAAGCGAATAAATAAGATAAAAGCGAATAAATAAGATAAAAGCGAATAAATAAGATAATAACGAACTAAATAAGATAATAACGAACTAAATAAAAATTATGAACGCTAAATAGCCGATACCAATTAAAATATGCAAGATCGCAAACAAACCACCATACTTAAACAATTTACGATATGTTAATTCCTCAACGCAGTTTTCTTGGGCAACCTCTAGAGTCATCATGTCAGCCGCCGAACCTTGCGGTAAGAAATTACCCCCTAAATTCAATCCCAATACAAATGCAATAATAACTGGGGCAGTTGTTAGATCCAATCCCGTTCCATTTGCGGGGCTTATAAGATAAGAAATGATTGGAAGAAAAATGACCGTCACCGGCGCGTTATCCAAAAACGCACTCATGACTGAAGTAACTAACAAAATAGTTACACACACGAGAAACACATTGTCTGTATTTAATTCTAAGATCAAGTTTTCTAAGAGCAGAATCGTCCCGTTTACTTCCATCAAACCAACTAGGATAAATAATCCCATAAAGAAAAATACAAGTTTATAGTCAACTTTCTTGAAATAATAAGACAGCGACGGATGATATCCGTGTCGATCTTCAATGGGATTCATGAACGTAAATAATACAGCACTAATAAGACAAGGTAAATATAAGCTTGGTATAACTATAAGTAATACTACAAAGACAGCTAACAAGATAATATTCTTTCGGAAGACTTTAGGGTCGATTGGCTCTTTTTCGACGGGCTCTATTTCATCATGCACTGGATTATAAAATGAATAACCATTGTGTTCGTCGTCTCTTTCATCTTCGGATTTAGATGCTTTACTTTCGATTGTGGCGGCTTCATTAGCATGTTGTTCTGTTTTGGCTTTTGAATTTGAATTTTCATTTGTTGTAGGCAGTTTATGCTTATCTGGTTTTGCTGCATCTTTATTGTTAGATCTCGGAGAGTTTTCATTTCCGTCACACCGGCTTAAATGAACCCATTTCTTTTTCAGCTGACTTTTTAATACGGTCTTATCAAGGAGAAACAAAGTCAATAGTGTTGCAACGACGAAATAAATTGCAAACCAACGAATAAACCAGATAAAGCCGAGGTCCAAGGCGTTAACGATCAAAACATCTTCGGCAGAGCCAAAAGGCGTTAACGTAGATGCTAAATTAATACAGATGGTCATTCCAAGTAGAAAAGGGGTTGGATTTATCTGAAGCCGAGCACAAGACATGATAATGATTGGCGCGAATATTATTGCCACAGAAAGGTCTTCGAGAAACGCAGCAATCAAGGTGGAAACAATACATATTGCATAAAACATCTTGCGCAAATTATGTTTGTATTTATTGACAATCCGTCGTGAGATCTCTTGAAAAATTCTTTTTTCCACTAACACCTCAACTATCGTAAACATACCGATTAGAAAGAAAATAACCTCCCAGTCAATCTTTCCTATGAAGAAATCAATGTTTGCCACCTCTTCTGGCATTAAAATAGCACTAACGGTGCCGGCAGCAAGAACTAGCGGAACCATATAAGTTAGATAATCCACTTTCTCTTGAAAGAGTACAACAACTAAGGCAAGAAAACATAGTGCGACAAATATTTGGAGAAACAGCTCGGACATTCTAATAACCTTATGCGTAAAAAGAATTCTACGGATAAAAAATTATTGATTATTTTGCCAGAATTATGGGAAAGTTTGTTAATCTTAGAATAACATTTTTTTAGTTAGAACCAAGTAATAGATATCATACAAATGACGATTATTCTAAATGGTTTCGTGAAAAAACTTATGATTTTTGATTTTTCGTGTTTTCCTTTATGTAAACCTCTTAAAATAAAGATTACACAAAAAAAATACCATGATTCATGTGATTGTTCTATCTTCTTCGTAAACTAACCCAAAAAATTGCAAAACTGCCACAATAACTGCTGTAAACATCAAATATAAATGATCAAGTGAGAACATAACAATTACCATGAAAATTGAAGTAAAAAATAAATTGAGATTGTCTATCCTATGTCTGGCTTTTTTACTATGTTTTATATCGATTATTGCTTATGCTGAACATCAAGGACATAATGATAGAAGGGGAAATATTATACCAGAGTCTGCAGCACTGGGAAATATAGATGTCTTGGTCTATGATGGTATCTCAGAAAATGTTATCAATGATGCTCAAGTCTTTTGTTATGACCTTACAGACGATTCACTTGCTGAGCAAGGACTTACTGTTGATGGCTACTATCTGTTCAGCGATCTAACAGCGGGTAGATGGTATGAAGTCCTTGTTATTAAAGAGAATTATGAAAATGTGTCGTCACGTACATACTTGAATAACGATGGTGGTGAAACGGATACACTCACATTTTATCTTCAAGATGCGCCCTCATCTACGGCGACCTTGGAACTTAGTTTCGTAGATGGTCAAGGAAACGCACTTGAAAATGTCTTAATTCATATTTGGAGGATTTCAGAGTTGTCTCCAAACCCTTATCCTGAGACAATTTTCTTAGGTAATACAACATCATCTGGACAAATATCTCTGACGGTTGCATTCGAAGAAATAATTATCTCAGCGATAAAATCTGGCTATACAGGAATATATGTAGTCAAGACTGTGACATTAGGGCAAACCATAAATTATAACTATGAAATGAAAAAGACAACGAGTAAAACCGTTCCAATGGTTACTGGAGGTGTAATCGGAGCAACTGGTACTGCAGGAGCAGCAGGTGCGGCGTATGCGGCTAGCAAAGCAAGAAAAGGTGCTGAAATTGTAAAGGACGGTGTATCAAAGCTCGGAAAATCGAGAAAAAGTTTCGAAGATCCGTTGACGGCTAGAAAGAAATTTGAGGATCCATTGACTGCTAAAGATAAATTTGAGGATCCATTGACTGCTAAGACGAAATTTGAGGATCCCCTCACTGCGGATGAAAACTTATCTGAAAATTTAGCAAATCGCCTTAAAAAGAAGAAAGGACTGGATACAGACGGGGAATAAACTTTTTTCTTTAATCATAACTTAATTTTTTTCTCATTCATTCTGTTGTTTTTCTTTTTTTCTTTAATATCGATCGTTCCCTTCTCCTCATTTTGCTCAATATCTCTGTTTTTCGGAACCTTTTTAGTAAATGGAGCCTGTGTGGTAAACCTAATATTTCTTAACGAACGAATATACTCACTTTCTCCTGCATATGTGTTAATGGAATTTGAAACACCTGCTATATACAAAATACCTCCAAATATAGGATAAGTTGAATTCTCACCAGGAACCGTGAAATAGTCCCCAATATTAATATTGATCTCTTCAAAAAACTTAGCGACATCACTTTTTAAATCCCTTATGAGTGTTTCTCTGCTCGCAGCATCTATCCTGTCACATCCGGTAAAACAGACGTAAATCGTTTTTGGAAAAAACCGTAGATCTTTAAAAAAATAAAATTGTGATTCTAATGGTCGATCTGCTGCGAATACGGCTATAATCTCTCTTGAAATTCTACTAAGGGCAATATTACCCATTGATGTGACTGCACGTGAACTATCGCCGAGCGGCGCATAAAGTCCATGATTCTGCTTTTTCTTAATGTCACGAAAAACTACTCTATTCGGATGAATTGTCATAGTCTCTTTATATGGTCTCTTCTCACCAAAATCAGTCTTGATGATCTTGATTATATCTTCATTTCTCCTTGCTATTGATATAAATGAGCGTAAAATAATCACTTTATCTGTGTTAACTGCTCCTAAGATTCCGATATTAGTCATAATAAATCCTCATGGTACATTTTTTTTCTCAATAAAACTATTAAGTTTGTTATATTTAAAGGAAATAATAAGAATTGTTACGAAATCCAGTGATATGAAAAGTTTTTGGTAAGATATTCAAGTTTGATCAAAAATTCGTCAGCTGGAGAGTATAATATTAAAATAAACCGACCAATACTAAGAATAGAAGAAAATAATAATAAAAAAAAGGAACAGAGGGAAGAATATGAAAACATTGGTCATCGGTGATATACACGGCTGTTATGATGAAATGTTGCAACTGATTGAAAAAGCCGACATGCAACCAGGAGACCAAATTATCGCCGTCGGAGATATTATAGATCGGGGACCAAAGAGCAAAGAAGCAATACAATATTTTATAGAACATAAGAATGCACAAAGCATTTTAGGGAACCACGAACGTAAACATATTAAAGGATATCGTCAAGCGAAAATAAAATCCTCTAAAGAGACAAACGAGCATCCACCTACATTCAAATTATCAATGTCTCAACTTATTGCAAAATATCAGATGGGAGAAGAATTTTATCAACACGCCCTCGACTATATGCAAACATTACCCCTTTATATTGAATTGCCCGATGCCTATATCTTTCACGGATTCTTCGAGCCATCAATTCCGCTAGAGAATCAAGAAGAGAAGACATTAGTAGGAGTGTTGAGTGCAGATTTTTATCTTAAAAATAAATATGAAGAACCGTGGTATTCGCTTTATGATGGAGAAAAACCTGCAATATGTGGTCATATCGAC
>WJKO01000277.1 GCA_014729055.1 Promethearchaeota archaeon
TCAGATTCCTGTGAACTATAATCTACCGCATAAAATAGAAGTTCGTGGTATCCATCTTGTAGCATATTATAATAGGCGGTGAACTCGCTCGATTCTTCGTAACAATCGGACGTATCATTATAGATCATCTCAAATTCCGTATCATTAATGGTTACGGTCACATTCTTCAAGTTCAAGTCATATACATATGCTTTTAACTCAGGAGTAGGTGTCACCGACGAATATGTCGTGCCCGTTATCGGCGAGATTACCGAAATTAGAGGCTTTTCCGTGTCTTTAGTGATCTTTAAGTCAACATTGCTGTTTGAATTTCCCATAGTATCGCGTCCGACAAATTGTATGGTATATTCTCCGGAAGAAAGTGTTTTATATATATTGATCCACTCGTTCCAACTTGCAGCAGTTTCATTAAACGTATAAAACGTGTCATGTGAGTGATTTAGAGTATAAGATGCGGACAAAAATAAAAATTCAACATAATCAGGATGTTGATCGTCCATTTGAACGGTAAATTGTGGAGCAAATTCTCCCGTTATATTCAACGAAGCGTTTATTGCAGGATTCCATAGGACTGGTATTGTTTTATCAACATCGTACGAATGCATCAGAGTCCCTTCATTTCCCGCAAGATCCCATGCTTCTATGATCATGTCAAGCGGTCCCGAGTCAAGTGATCGGTAAAAGTTCTGCCAGTTTAACCAATCTCTGCCATTCGAATCTAAGCGAAAGATCGTATCTGAACCAGTTTGTTGTTCGAGTTGAAATGAATTATCACCAATTTCTACGTATGCATTTTCCTTGTCCAAATATAGGTCGTTAATTTCGCACACTACCTCTGGCGTTTGATTCCCCTGTAATCCTTGTGGTGCAATCAGAGAGATTTCAGGCGGGGTTATATCTTCGGTCGTGAGAGTGATCTTATCAACTAATACCCGTTGTTGTGACTTGCTATTTTCATACCCGTCATATTGATCCTTTTTAAATCGGATTAGAATATCGTCAGATTCGGAAATATAATCGCTGTCAATTGCAAAGGTAGATGTCTCCGATTCATAGCTGGACGTAACAGATTTACTGACCCAACTTTCGGTCGCATAGTTATAGACGAGGATAGATAAGTCTGCAATCGTGTCTTGAAATGAGATTGATACATCATAGGTGTCACTTTCCAGTCGATCATAGGTGAGCTTGTAATAGAAATCCATCTCATATTGGTTATATTCGTAGTAAATATCTATATAATCAACTTTGATATTTGCCCTAGTGAATGGACCCTCTGTAAAATACATCATATAGTCAAGAGATTCAATCGAATATCCCGCTTGCACTGCCGACAAAACAACGTTGTTTGGGTCATCAATCTCTAGCGAGAAATCATACTCAACGCCCTCGCTCGGATGTTCTTCAATGAGATAGGATGTCTGCCCGGTCGGAACCCTAACGAACAAGGTTAAACCGTGTGAACTTCCTATGGTGCCAAAACTATTTGCAGAAACGCCCGTACAAATGTGTACCGCTTCAATCGCGTTATATGACGGAGGATAGGCATCAAAACCAGAAAACCTACCCAGTGTACCGTCGGGATTATAGATATAATAATCCTTAAATCGTACTGATGCATCATCATCATTTTTTATTGCTGAATTGACATCTCCATCGATCTCAATACCGTTTCCCCTAATAATTTCAGCATTCTGACATTCATCTACATGATAGCTTGCTATTCCCGTAATTTTAGCGGTTGTATAGTCCCATAATTCGTCTTGTCCTGTAATCAAATCAATATTAAAATCGTTAACTTGTTGTCCTGCATCTATATGTTTTTGGATGCCAATAGGGGTAAACTCCGTAATACCCGCTGAATCTGCCGATGTGCTAGTAGTTCCGATTAAGTTGCTTGACATTATGGGTGAAATAAATACCGATATGCAGATTATTATATACAGGAAAATTGAGAAGTATTTTTTTTTTACCAAGTTATGTCCTTTTATCTTTTGTTTCGATTTTTTGTCAAATTTACGCCCCATATCATATCTTCCTTTTTCATTTTTTTCGCCATAAAGCATAGATGTTAGTTTTTTCATGTTAGTTCCCTTTTTTATCATTATTTTGTAATAGATTTGGGTACAATGAATTTTCAGGAATAAATTTAAAATACACATTTTATTCCCCATCTTCATCAGCATATTACTTCAACCACACCTTTATAAAAGAAAAAAAAAGAATTGTTACGACAGTCGATGGTTTAAAGGCTTGTTAGTATTTTAATTCTCCTAAATTCCCAAGATATTACAATAGATGTGAGCAGTCATCCCAAGTGATAAATTGGTAAATAGATGTTTGATAAAAGCGTTTCTTATAGAATGTATATCGCATTTAAGATACAAGAAAACCGGATGGGTTCAAAATATTCGTCAGAATATGTTCATCATCCCATAACCATAAATCATCGGATTTTCCGGGGAGTAATGCTTTAATATTCAGATAGAGGAGGCAAATGTCGTTTATCTCCTTCAAAACACTTGTTGCTTCGGTTTTTATCTGGGTTGTATCCTTTGAATTCTTTTTAAATTCTTTATAGATTACGTATAAATGTTTAAACCTGCCCAAAAGCACGGCTAAGGGCGATTGTTCTTGGCTAATTTCCAGTGTTCGTAGTTTTTCAACGAGCATTGTATTCAGTTCGATCATATTTTGTAAAAAGGGTTTATTTGAGTTTCGACGTGAAATATCCTGAATTCGTTTTTTTAATATGTTTATCGTACTTTTTAGCCTGCCCCGTATGATTTTCTTGGCAATTTCATAATTTACGCATCGTTCATTCATATATTTGAGGATATCAATGGATTCGACTTTATGCATAATTGTTTTGTATAAATGTTCGGATGAGAAGGAGAGTGGTTGTCCACATTTACTACAAGTTCCATTTGCTTTCAATAATGATATATGTTCCCCGCACATCGGGCAAATAATATATGATTCCATCTATCTTACCTTTGTATATTCAATTTTCTTTATAATAAGTTTCTATAACACGATTTAAGCATCACTTTTTTTTAATGCAACTTATCACACTACAATACATAATGTGAATCTTTATAAAGGAAAAAAAAGGTAAACTTCGGGGAAACCCTCAAATAATACAATTCTAATAACATTTTGCACGATTACATCCAATTAATTTACTCTATCAATGGATTCATGATAATGAAGTATGATTCTTATGGAAATATATTATATATTTTTTTTCTTTAGTGTTTTTGAACGCATTCCGTATAGTTTTCCCGAAAAGCTGGCGATAAGAGACATCATATCTTCTACGAGTTCCTCTTGCACAGATTTATTTGGTTTACTTTTTACCGCGGTTATTTCTACCCCGAATAAGTTGCAATAGGATTTGATATAATTAAACCCGAACCTTGTCAATCTATCTTTAA
>WJKO01000278.1 GCA_014729055.1 Promethearchaeota archaeon
CGGAAAATGAAAAAAAAGAAGAAAAGAACGAAAAGAAAAAAAAGGACAAGAAAGAGAAGAAAGCGAAAACTATCGAAGAAAAATATCAGGACGCACTGAAAGAAATCGAAAAATGGCAAGATAAATGTTCTTATCTTCAAGCAGAAATGGAAAATTCCCAAAAAGTAAATTTAAAGCGTATTGAAATGGCAAGACATAATATCAAGGTTGATATCTTCAAAAAGTTCTTGCCTGTTGTTGAATCATTAGAAAGTGCAATTCAACGTTTGGAAGAATCCCCAGATATTAACACCAATGGGAGAGAACAAAAATTTCTGGCAGGATTTAAGCAAGTAGAAAATCAATTTCTATCGATCTTGAAAAGTGCGGGTGTTAAACCCATTCAGAAAACAGACATACCTTTTGACTATAATAAACATGATGTCATGATGAAAGTCACTGATGCTTCAAAACCAGAGGATACGGTCATAAAGATCGTTCAAAAAGGGTGGTATTTGGGAAAGAATGTCCTTCGTCCCGCGAAAGTGGTAGTATCTAAAAAACCAGAACCTCCAAAGGAAGAATCTAAGGAAGAAAAACCAGAAGATAAGAACGAAAAAGAAGAGAAAACTTTGGAACAACAATCTGAGAAAAATTCCGAAAATGAAATTTAATTAGGAAGATCCTATCTTAATTAGTTCATGGATCTTTTACTTTTTCTATTTTTTATTTTAATTGGTGGATCGGCGTTTACTCTGCGAGGTATTTGGGGACATCACCTCGGGGGAGGTGTCCTCGGTATATTGATGGGGTTAAGTGTTAGCGCGATTTTTAATTTACCATTACCATTAACAATAGAAATGACCTTTTGGTTAGCAGTTACTTGGGCATTGTGCGCAATGGTCGGATGGGCAAGACATAAGACATTACAGAGGTTTATTCGAGGATATATTTTTTACGGGATGATTCCGAATATAATTATAAGTCTATATATATTTAGCGGAGATCTGAAAGCACAATTATATCTAATCTTCTTAGGATCCTTAGGAATGGGGATCGGATTTGGATTATCTTATCAATTAATCAAATATATTCGCGGTTTTATGGAGAAAAGATTTCAAAAAAGAACCGAAACTGATAAAGGTATTTGCTGGGGGGATCGGTCAATTGAATCTGGTGAAGAAAGCCATGTGTTTGTATTTTATATTGATACATGGAAGATCTTTTTAGAAATTACATCAGGCTGCCTTTATGGGCTAACTATGATGCTTATTTTTAGCAATTTTAGTCTAACGTTATTAGACGTGGGAGCGGAATTGAATATAGGGCACTATATCTTGATAATTTTATGTTTCGTGATGCTACCTATTGGTTTAATGATCGGCGTTATTAACAATAAGAAAAAAATACATGGATGGTCGAAACCAGAAGAACAAACCCCTTGGGACATTGACAAGACAAAAAAAGCATATATGGTGATTCTGTTAATTGGATCCATTTGGGCATTACTTCTCTTGATTTTCTTTCAAACGCTAACTACACCTCTCACCTTGTTTCTCATTATGTATTGGATGATAAATGTAATCGCAAGGTTTCATAACCCAATTGAAGCAAAACTATTTCAAGCTGATTGCATTCTGGACATTTTCATTGGAATCTTACTTACAATCCTAGTGATCATTATCAAATTATAACTCACTTGAGGGACCAAAAACATCGATTTTCCCGTGTAGGTCAAAAATATCCTTGTTATTTTTCTGTATCATTATATCCCGGATCTCTTCAAGTTTTTCCAATCGAACTTTCCAAACTTTCTCAACCGCAGTAGGACGAGCGATTGTATAAATGAAAATCTTATCTGGCTTTATTTTTTCATAGCTTTCGACCAATCCATATATGTGTTCTTCTTCAAAATTCTTCAATCTACCGCTGATAAGCATCGTCTGTATGATTAATTCGGTGTTTGGATGGTTTTTTTTGAAATCTTTTAAATTTCCGATTATTTGATCAATTGTTGGTACAGAATTATGAGGTTTATTTATTTTTTCAAATAAATCTTGCTCCGTTGTGTCAAGTTTCGCAATAATAGTATCAACTTTTGCCAGAGCATTCTGAACTTCGGGAATGTGAATTGTTGATGCATTCGTAAACACAGTGACCGGAATTTTTGAATCATAGTCCTTTTTAATCTTCTGTATTAAGTCTATCACATCTCCAATGTTGCTTACTAAAGTTGGCTCTCCATTTCCACTTAGTGTTATTGATTTTACGGGTATTTTGGATTTATGGATTGTTGTTATGCGGTAATCGATACGTTCCATGGACTCTTGATCTACTTCTACTCGATGGTTTATCGAACAATATCCTGACTCTGGTGTACACCCGAGCTCGCAGTAGATACAATCAAAAGTGCAAGTCTTTACCACAGGTAATAAATCGAGACCAAGAGACCAACCAAGTCGTCTCGAAATAAATGGTCCGTAAAAGCTCATATCTAAAATAAATTTTCATTTCTAAAATAAATTTCTAAAATAAATTAAAATAAAATAAATTATTAGAAAATATTATGGATTCTACTGCGAGTGGGATTATCGAATTTGGATGGTCAAGAGCCCCAGAAGAGGAACTTATCCAAGCAATTAGCGAAACCGTTGAAGAATTTACCGAAGAAAAGGACATTAAATTAGTTGAAAATACCTTTGACGATAACATCCAACGTATAAACATTGTAGCTAAAGATGATTTTTTTCATAATATGGTTCTTGAATTGAAAAACGTTTTATTAAAGAAACATAGTAATAGAAAAACCAAAATAGGTATGCGTTCAATTCAATTGTTAGATTATAAAATCGAGCTTTTCATTCACTTTGAAAATATTATCAAAGCAGATTATTGGAC
>WJKO01000027.1 GCA_014729055.1 Promethearchaeota archaeon
ACAGTGGCATTTCAGTAGCTTTTAGGGCGAACCCGGCGTTAGGCAGCGGGAAACAATCGAAACGAGGGTGTAATGGAAAAACGATTTGGGCGCGTATGGGTGAAAATGGGCGGAGGGTAAGGCGCCGATAAATAGACGCCCGTTACTGCGCGGGGCTATCTATAAAGTGCCCGACCAAAAATGGTGTGAAAGAGGGCAATTATTTATAAATAGTGCAGCCGTTTTTCTCCAATTCTTTCAGCCACTTTTTAATCGTACCCGGGAGAGACGATAACTTATTCTTTCTCAAATTTAGTTCTTTGAGTGATTTTAAGGAACCTATACTCTCCGGGAGAGAGGACAATTTATTTCCTTGCAACCATAGTGTTTCTAGTGATTTTAGGGAACCTATACTGTCCGGGAGAGAGGATAAATTATTATTATACAATTTTAGTTCTTTGAGTGATTTTAGGGAACCTATACTGTCCGGGAGAGAGGATAAATTATTATTCCACAAATTTAGGTATGTGAGTGATTTTAAGGAACCTATACTCTCCGGGAGAGAGGATAATCCTTTGCGATAAATTCCGAGCTGCGTTACATGCCTGTCCGAGGCAGTAAATCCGAAGGTATCCCATTTTACTCCTGATACCTTCGGGATCTCTTCTCCCACCAGCGATTCCAATTCCGTCATGGCGGCTTGTTCGGGGCGAGCGAGCATCGTCCCATGGTAGGACACGGGTTCTTTCAATTTTTCATTACATTTGTTGATCATATCCGCCGCATATCGGGCTCCGTCTTGCCAGCCATATTTTTCGCATAATTGCCTTGATTGTTCAAAATATTCGATTGATTTCTCGTAATTGCTATTATTGAATGATTGTTCTCCATTTTTCACCCATTCTTCATTTTGATTCTTCTTCTTCCCAATCATAGTATTACAGGACTGAATATGTGCTTGGATATTTTCTATATGTTGATTCCACCCTTCTTGATTGCATACGGCTAAAAGTTCTTCCCACATGGGTTTTGCGCCAATATAGTTATTATCTTCCTCTCGCCTATTTGCCTCGTCGAGTTTCGATGTGAATTGTTCCCTAACCTTCTGTTTTCGCCGTTCTTCTTCTTTTTTTGCCTGTATTTCCGCTTTATTTTTGCATAGAGCCGCTTGTTTCACGGCACCATTCTTGCGGTCGTTCCATTCAAACTCGGAACAGAGAGGTTGGATCTGCTGCCATACTTTTTCCGCTTCTGACCATTGTTGTTCTTTCATGAAATTTTCTGCCTTATTCTGCAAGCTTTGGTAGGTTTCCTCGCCATTTTTGAGTGTTTCGGTTTTTTTAATCAATTCCTTAGCCTTGAGTATTTTATCCGGTTCGTATAGTTCATTCTCGGCAACATTGACGGCTTTTTTATATTCGGATAGGGCCTCTTCGTAATGTGTTTGCTTGCATTCATTATCCCCCAAGCTGATATACATGTTGTATTTCTTTAGAGTAGGGGATGCCGAGGACGAAACCGAAGACGTTTCTGGTAGTTCTTTTTCTTTTGGTTGCGTTGTGGGCGTTTTTGGTGTTGCTTGTTTTAAGAAAGTAATATTTGCCGCTTGTGCAATTCTGCGGATATAATCCTCATAAAGAGGGTTGATCCTTACTTGAGCGCGCAGCCCGAACGTTTCAACTAACAATCCCGAAGAAAGAAATAGGCGGAACGTATCTTGTGAAATTCCCCTCTGTATCATCTCTTTCTTATTTATCACGAGCCCATCGTCAGAACAGCACGTTAGTAGGTCGCCCAGAACCGACATACGGGAACTTTTAATGCCCATGCGCCCGAGGATCGAATGCGTCTGGTTGGGATCCGATGGATCATAAAACAGCGGCAGAAATTCGTCGATGTTGTCGGGATCGGGGAGCGGCGTATCCAAATTGCCCTTGAACTCGGTCAGTAATCTTAAAATGAACGGATATCTTGCAAGCCGTTTCAGCGTATCGGAACGATTGATCTCGTCAGCCATATTATAGCGTTCGAGCGCATCTTGCAGTTCCATATCGTCAAATTGCTTCATTAAATATGACACTCTGGAAGACCCGCTTGGTCCGCGATAAAATACCTCTTTATGTCCTTGAATGATCGGGTCAATCAAATCGTTTGTGACCCAATCATATTCCCGGGATGCGAGAATGAACCCGATATTTTGTTTTCCGACCTTCCCTCTCGCTTCAAGTATCCATTGCAACAGCGAGAACTGGGCGCCTTTAGAGATCATTTCATCGAACCCATCTAATATAATGAATATCGGTTTTTGCACGGTAGCATGTAGCTGAATTAGTCGTTCTATTCCCTTTGTGGGGCTATCCGCACCCAATATGCTTGCAATGCGACTCTGTCCGCCCATTCTCAGCTCAAAAAAGAGCGCGGGATATCCGGCGTTTTGTATCGTGTCAGCCGTATGTGCGACCACCCAAGTTTTTCCCATCCCCATACCCGCAAGTAGCACGAATACGTTGGAATCAACGCCGCCTACCGATGCAACATTTCCTATGAAACTGGACAGCACACTTTCCACCTCAATTCGCTTCGCATAAAGATCGGGCGTGTATGGTATGTCATAACGGGATGCCATCAGTTCGGACGCGATTTGTTCATTACATAACGCCGTGACGGTATCGCTGTCAAGCGGTGTTTCGCCTGCATACCTGCTTTCTTCCAAGACTTTAAACATTTTTTGGATCGATTCGCTGAGTGCGCTCAATTTTAGTTTAATATTGTCTTCTGAGGTGCTGATCTGTTTGCTGATTGCGAAAAATTCCGTGTCCATTTTTTGCTCAAATTCCGACAGCAACTGCCTGTGTTCCTCGCCTATGATTTCTTTAAGTTCATCCAGACTTTCTCTGGGGTTGTCCCGCATATATGATAAGGCCTCTTGCAGCCCGTCCATGAGCGGACGTAATGAAGATTCGACGGCCAGATTGACTTTATGTTCAACGATAGCCATGCCGTCAGCGAGCATTTGTTCAATTTTCTTTCCGCCTATATCGCCGCTCGATTTGATAAGTTTTTCAAGCGCCGATTCGGTGGTCGTGCTTCCGAGGTCCTCCAATAGGTCGGCGGAGAATTCCGTTAGCCTGTCTGCATCGACCGATATATTTATCTTGCCGAGTTTGGATGCGATAAAGGATCCGACGGAGCCCGCTGCGGGTCCTGCAAATGTGCCGATAGCGATCCCGGCGGCGGCGGGGAGGAGGACTTTTGCCGTTTTTGAGAGAAATTTTTTTACTTTTTTGAGTTTTTTACCCATTAAATCAAGCCTTCGTTGCAGTTGTAATTATTTCTTTTGTTATCAACAATAGATAACAGAATACTATTTATCTTTGAAGAAATATCCTTAAATAGTTTTTATCGCTTTTTTCTTTAATGCTTCATAAAGTGTTAAATTCTCAGAACGACCCTCATTTTCAATTAAACAGACTTCATGCATATAATTTTAAATGGATAAGAATTAATGATAATATGTTTTGTCGGATTTTGTCGGCTGCCACGACGATGTTACACGTGTGCTCCATCATTGGAACATCTATACTCCATTGATTCTCTATGTATGTTCCACTGATGTACCATATCTTTATAAATTAGAAACTCTTTATTTTTAATTAGGAAAAATATTTTTTTTTTAGAGGATGTGGCTGATTTTGACGAAAAAACATCATAGTTCGAAAAAATGGTCTAAAGTAAATATTTACACGGAACAAGCTAAAAAAATTGAAAATTTTATGAATGATCAGAAGATTTGCAGTCGATTTGGTATTTTATCAAAATCGAACTTTGTGCAAAACGCAGTGAGACGTGAAATTCAAAGAATTGAACAATTTATGGATTCCAATACAAATAGAAGTTTGGTCAATAATAAAATTATGTCGGAAAATTCATCGGATATTACTGCGGAACCATTACTACAGGAGAATCCAATGAAAATCGACGATTTTGGAATGAAGCGAGTCGCAAAACGTGTTCAATTAAAAAAAACTATTGAAAATGAAGCTAAACATGGAGTAATAGAAACCAAATTGCGGAAAGAAATCGAGCAACTTAATAACAAAGTGCAGAGCAAAAAGAAAAGGGAAGATAAATTCTTGCAGGAATTGAATGAATTAAAAGTAAAATTAGAAGAAAAAGAAGAAAATGAGAAAAAATTCAAGGAACAACTCGAAAAAGTAAAAAAGAAAACTGGAAAAGAATCCAAAAACCGGCAAAAATTTAAAAAAGAACTCGAAAAACTGAAGAAAGAATTACAAAGTAAACAAAAACAACAGAAAAAACTCAATAATAAATTCAAGCAACTTGCCAAAGAAAAGCAAGAATTAGAAAGATTCAAAATTAAAGCCCAAAAAGAGGTATTATACAAAGCCAGAGAAGAATTACGGCAAGAGAAATCAAAAATAAACGATTTATCATTGAATATAGAAGAGATAAAAACCAAGATGAACAAAGCAATAGAGGACATGAAATTTGAACAAGCCGCAGAATATAGAGATAGTCTCAAGAAAGTCAAGGAAAAACTTGATAATACGAGATTCAATATTAAGAAATTAAATGAAGCAGTAAGACAGAAGGAATTAGCACTCGAAGGCATTGGTGAAAACACTCTTGAATCACAATTTCGACCCCCTCCACCTAAAGCACCTCCAAGTTTAGGTAAAGAACCAATGACAGATAGGTCTGAGAGCGATATTGTTGATTCCCTTTTCGGTGACTCGGACGAGAATATCGGAATGGAGGATTCTGAGTCGGATATTATAGAGAAGGCAAATGACTTGCTAAAGGAAGGATTTGAATATGAAAACAAAAGAGATTACCTGAAAGCATCGATGAACTTTAAAAACGCAGCTGAAATATTGGCTAATTTTATGGATGAGAACAATCTGTCAGATGAGGAGCGAAGCACCCTCCAAGAAAGAATCGAAAGTTACAATGAACATGCACGATATTTGAAACAAAAAATAAAATAGAATTATCGATTATAGACCAAGCTAAGTCTTGTTTGAAGGATTGATAGGTAAATCAATTATTCCTATCGTTAAGCTGTCAATATTATCCAATTTCTTCTCTAATTCTTCTCGGCACTTAATACATAAGGCACTATCCCCGTTCGCTGCAAAATCAACCCATAATCCTCCACATCGTTTACATAATTTATATCCACTCATTCATATTCACCTTTTCTATCCATATCCATAGACTTATCATTTATAAACAAAAAAAACTCGAAAATAATTAAATTCACTATTTAATCTCCAAATGTCTATAAATAAATCGAGGAATATTTAAAAGTATTATTTTTTTAGCTTTGAGTAGTACTCTATGCATACTCATAAAAGTTCAAATTGGCATACACATGAAACCAGTATTTTTCCGTTTACCGCGATAATAGGCCAAGATTTAATGAAAGAGGCATTAATATTCAACATTATTAATCCAAGTATCGGCGGTGTACTAATTAAAGGTGAAAAGGGAACGGCAAAATCAACCGCCGCTCGAGCCTTAACGGAACTTTTACCGCATATTAAAATTGTTAAAGGATGTCCGTTTCATTGCGATCCCAATCCCGAAAAACGAGATCAATTGTGTACGGAATGTAAACGGAAAATAAAGGAAGGTCAAGAATTAGAGATATCAGAGCAACATATGAAGTTCGTTACTCTTCCTGTATCTGCTACCGAAGATCGAGTTGTTGGTACAATAGATCTGAAAAAGGCATTGCATGGAAAAGAAATTAGTCTAGAACCCGGCATTCTGGCGGAAGTAAATCGAGGAATTCTTTACATTGATGAAGTAAACTTATTAGATAACCATGTAGCAGATATTCTTTTGGATGCAGCAGCTATGGGCTATAATACCATAGAACGGGAATCTATTTCGTACTTTCATCCGGCTAGATTGTCTTAGTAGGCACAATGAATCCAGAGGAAGGCGATTTACGTC
>WJKO01000279.1 GCA_014729055.1 Promethearchaeota archaeon
GCATATTAGAAGGTCTAAATCAATAAAAATGAGGGCAGTAAACAAAAACAAAATAATAATAAATAAAATGATTCTTCACATTATCCTAATTTTCAGTACTATTATTGTTTTGATACCACTTTTATGGGCACTTTCATCCTCTTTTAAACCTCTAGATGATATATTTATATTTCCGGTTAAATGGCTTCCAGAGAATTTCACCTTTAAAAACTATGTTGAGGGATGGAATGCTGCAAACTTTTCCAGATACTTTTTTAATAGTGCATTGGTTACGGTTATTACCACAATAAGTGTGGTTCTTTTCTCTTCATTGACCGGATTTAGTATTAGTAAGTATAGATATCCCGGTAGAAGAATTCTATTTGCTGTTGTGATTGCAACAATGACTATACCGATACAAGTGAGAGTAATCCCACTTTACTTAATAGTAAAAAATTTTGGTTGGCTTAATTCATATTATGCATTGATAGTACCGTATTTGCTAACCTCTATTGGTGTGATTATAATGACCCAGTTTATTCGGTTTATTCCAAATGAGCTTTTTTCTTCAGCAAGGATAGATGGGTGTAGTGAAATTGGAATATTTTATAAAATTCTTTTACCTTTATCAAAGCCAGGATTAGCTGCCTTAGTTATTGTTAACTATATGGCAGTATGGAACGATTATTTTTGGCCGCTTGTGGTTGTAGATAGTGATAAGCTTAGAACACTTGCATTAGGTCTTGCTACCTTTCAAGGTGAGTACTATACAGAGTATGGTCAATTTTTTTCAGTTTCATTGATAGTAATATTACCTATGATTATTTTATTTCTTATTTTTCAAAAATCCTTTATACAAAGTACGGCATTGTCAGGTATAAAAGGATAGATTCAATATAAACATAAATTTGTTTTAATGCCTTTCAGAATGGGAAAAGAATACTTTAAAGAGAAAAGAAAAATTCCTATTGAATCCCGTTTCGACGTAGTTGTTATTGGTGGGGGTATAGCAGGCGTAAGCGCTGCTCTTGCATCAAAACGAAACGGATGTTCAGTCCTTATTATAGAAAAGACGGTTTTTTTGGGTGGACTTGCAACATCAGGATTGATAGGAATATATTTGCCTATTTGTGATGGTTATGGTACACAGGTAACATTTGGTATAGCAGAAGAGTTACTTAATGCTTCCATTAAAAATGATTATAATACATTATCAGATGAATGGAGGTACAAAAGAGCTGATTCCAGCACCAGCAGTCGATTTCAGACAGATTTCTGTCCATCAGCTTTCACACTTACATTGGACGAGTTGGTCGAAAAAGAAAATATTATTGTCTATTTTGATACACTTTTTTGTCAACCAATAATAGAAAACAAAAAATGTAAAGGTGTCATAATTGAGGATAAAGATGGAACAAAGTGTATTTTTTCAAAATATGTTATTGATACAACCGGTGATGCTGATTGTATTTTTAGGGCTGGTAGTCCGTGCTCTTTAGGTAAGAACTATTTAAGTTATTGGTGCTACTGTATTTCAGATTCATCGATAAAAAAAGCAAATGAAAAAAAAGAATTAAAAGCAGCACTTAAATTGCAGATGCTAGGTGCAGGAAGTGCTGGTATAAATGCACCCCATGGATACAGCACTTACTATGGAACAAAAGCAAGTGATGTATCACGCTTTGTTCTTGATGGAAGAAAGCTCCTTAGAGAAAAGCTACTCAAGAATGATGAAAATTATAGTATTCCTATCACGCTACCCACCATGGCTCAATTCCGTACTACGCGGTATGTTGAAGGACATTATTTGCTTAAGAAAACAGATGTAAATAAAAGTTTCTATGATTCTGTTGGCTGTATAGCTGATTGGCGAAAAAGGGGTGAAATATACGAGATACCGTATAGGTGTTTAGTGCCCAAGGAAAGAGAAAATCTCATTACAGCTGGACGTACAATCTCTTCAGCAGGAGATACTTGGGATGTAACAAGAGTCATTCCAGCAGCAGCTTTAACCGGGGAGGCAGCAGGTACAGCTGTAGCAATTGCAAAACATAATCAGTGCAATATACATGAAGTCCCAATTGACCAGTTACAAAGATTATTAAAAGAGAACGGAAATAAGATCCATATTAATTAAAAACAGTTTTTCTAAACTTTTCCGGAGAAATACCTGCATAGCGTTTAAAAGCTCTTGAAAAACTCTTGTAACTTCCAAAGCCTGAGTCCTTAGCTATGGCGGCAATGGTGATGGTATGATTTGTTTCAATCATATCTTTAGCCTTATTAATCCTTATTTCAGTAAGTTTGTCGAGGAAATTTTGGCCGGTTAACTTTTTAAAATATGAACTTAGATAGGCTGAAGATAAATTAAAGTGCTCTGCAACGCCGGTTAATGTTAATTCATGGTTATAATATGTTTCCATATATTCAATGAGCTTTGTTATCCTGTCATCTACATAGGCATTAGTACTACAGTAGGAATATATAGATTTTTTAATTGTGTTGTATACAAATTGTTTTGTTTCTAAATAGGTCTCTATGTTTCCTAATTTTTTAATATCTTCCTCTATAGTATTAAGTATTGTATTGCTGTTATATGGTACATTTTCTATTATTTTTAGAAGAATACCTAAAATATGATGAAAAAAATCTTTCACTGTCTGAGGTGTTGCCCTTGATACTTTTAGGCTTTCCGCAATATTATCTATATAACCAATTAGCTCATCTATCTTGCTATATTTAATGGTATTTGAAATATAGATTTGATCTTTAGGGCTGATAGAGTTTATTTTATCAATTTGAAAATCATACTCACTAAAAAGATGTACTTTATTGAGGCCTTCATAGTATTTCAATGTTAATGCAAGACAAGATTCTTGATACGACTCCTGGAATCTATTTATGTATGGTTTAGGTCTGCCGATTCCAAAGGATACCGTTAAATCCAAGTTTTTGTTTATTTCTTCTTTGAGTGAAGCTAATTCCTGGCTAATAGATAATGTTAATTCCTTTTTATTTTTTCCATCTGAGCTGCTGTTTATAAATACTCCTATGTTATGACCGTCATAAAAAGTAAAAATGTTCGAGAAGGCATTGGATAATTGATTCATTATATATTCTGATATCATTAATATATGATATTGATTTTGAATGTGCTTCTCACTTTCCATCGAAGATATAAAGTGGTCTATTTCCATAATGCAAGCAATGAAATAGCCATTGTGTACTTGTATTTGTAGATCTTCAAGTTGCTTCTGTATACGCGTTTCATCCCGATAATTACCCTTGGCCAAATGGTAGAAAAAACGTTCACGAACGGTAGGTAAGTATTGGGCTAAATACTTCTCATATTTTAGTTTATTTGAAATAGCATCTACAAAGCTTTTATCAATTATAGAAAATTCATCCAATCTTTTTTGGTTGCCTCTTCTATTAGTTGCTGGTACTTGAGTATGTATCTTGGAAAGAATTTTATTTATTGGGCGATATAAGCGTTTTGTAATGAAAAATGATAAAATAGCGCCGATCAATAATGCAGCAAGGCTAAACTTTATGGCCAGGAGCTTAACAGCATTTGCATCTTTTATTATTTGATGGGTTTTAATTGCACTTAACAAATACCAATCTGCCTCTTCAACTTCTGTAAATATGATATTGAAAGGTATATTGTTAATATCTAAAGAAAAAGCTCCCATTGTTGAAGCTTTTTCGCGAATCTTTTTGACTAATAGATCAAGGGAATCTATCGAATTAAGTGCTTCATTGCCTTTTAATGTTGAAATAAGAGCAGCGTCTTTATTTAAAATAATGCTTTCAGAATCTTGTATAAGGCTTTTTTGATGTAAAAGCTCATGTATTTTGTCTGAATCAAGGATAAAGCCGGCTATTATATCAGGATTATCAGAAGAAATAGGTGTTTTCCAAAAAATAGAAATTGAATTCTCAGCTAATATATCCGCAGGGGAGTGGATAGATTTGAAATGGTTTATTCTTCCAGTTTTTAAAAACTTGGAGTTTGGGAATTGTATAATGGAACCTGATTCTCTTAGATAATGAGAATCTTCGAAAACATAGTACTTATTAAAAAAATCGGATGTATTATAGTTTCTATTTGAGTCTATTATCATATCCAATTTTCTAAAATAAACAAATACTTCGGTAATAAGAGAGTCTGAATTTTTAACTCTATCTAAATCTTCAATAAGCTTTAAAACACGATACAATTCGCTACCAGAGAAGGGGAGTTTTACTCTTCTCAAATAATCAATATAGCTATTTCCTGATATCCTATAGAGTGAGTTTTTAATGCTACTTAATCTCAATTCAATTTCGTTAGTGGTGTGGTTTAATGTTTTTAGATAGGTAGAACTTACTTTCTCTTGAATAATTTTAGCGGAAATGCCGTAAGAAAGGTAGCCTAGTAGAAAAATCGGAAGGACTAATATTACAATGGTGTTTGAAAATAGACGTATAAAATATCTGCCAAATCTTTTACTATGTAGGATCTTTTTTATCGGCAGTAGAAAATGCATAAAATTTATTTCTTCTCAAAAAATCAGTAATAATAGTTATATGAATAACTAAAATTAACTATTAAATAGTTGTGTAATAGATAATTTTATTATACCCTTTAAATCAGGTCAAGGTATCAAAGAACTTATTTGTCATTATTAACCGGTGGGGAAAATTACTATAACAAAGCAAAAGAAATGGGGATAAGACTATAAAAGTGTCCATTTACAGTGTAAGACCTCCAATTTACAATTAGTTAAAGGATAGGGTTACTATGAAAAGCATTAACAAAATAGAGAAACCTTTAGCAATAACCATGTGGGATTCATCATGGATTAGGCGAAGATATCGTGGTGGAGGCTTCGAGGATTGGGACCAAGCCTTGGATGAGCTGATAGAAAGAGGCTACAATGCAGTGCGCATTGATGCGTTTCCCCATTTAATAGCTAAAGGACCTGATGGATCACTTATAGAAAGGTATCGAGACATACCTGGACAGTCTCCTCATCACTTCGGGCTCGCTTATTGGGGTAATCAGTGGACGGTCTATATCGAACCAAGAAAATCTATTATAGAGTTTATAAAGAAGTGCGAGGACAGAAATATATATGTGGCATTGTCAACATGGTTTAAACCAACTGAAGATTTGCGTAATGCTAAAATAGAAGGCGCAGAAGAACTTGTTAGAGTATGGGATGAAACTCTGGAATATCTTGCACATAATAACTGCTTAAAAAATGTTATTTATGTTGATGTTTTAAATGAGTATCCTTTCGGGAATTGTATGTGGTGGCTGCATAAAAAGCTTGACACTATGACACAGCCTGAAAAGCCGGATGGTAAATTAAATAACAGACAGATCACATTCTATCGTGATTTTATAGATGACGTCTTAGAGAAATTAAAAAATAAGTGGCAAGATCTCTCTTTTGCTGTAAGTAAAACATTCGGTCATTTTTCCGATTATGATCGAGACCGTAATTTAAGTAATTTTGATTTTCTTGATATGCATCTGTGGATTAATAATTGCCCGGATTTTGTAAAAGGTACCGGCTATGTTGAAAGAATTAGGAAACACGGAAGACCGGAGTTTATGTATGAATACCAAAATGTTGGGCACGGAGGTTACGGATTACAATCAAAGCGAATAATACCTGCTGATGTTTATTATGAAGAAATATATAAGAGTTTAATTACAAAATGGAATGAGCATAAGGAAGAATATGAAAAATGGATGAGGGAGACAATTAGTCAAATTGCTGAATTTGGTAAAACAGTAAATATTCCTGTTGGAAATACTGAAGGTTGGGGTTTAGTAGATTGGTTTGAGCATCCTTCTTTAGAATGGCAGATACAAAAGGAATGCGGTTTAATAGCGGCAAAATATGCCCAAGAGAATGGTTATTGGTTTAACTGTTCGTCAAATATGTGCGAACCGCAATTTCTCGGATTATGGAGAGACCTCGACTGGCATAGAGAGGTTACTGGAATAATTAAAAGTGGAGAGATAAAGTAAAAAAGTTAAATAACAATGAAAATAACTGATATCAAAACATTTGTCGTTAACTGTTATAGAACGAATTGGGTTTTTGTAAAAATTGAGACCGATGAAGGAGTCTCTGGTTTAGGGGAGGCCACGCTAGAACAGAAAGAACAGACAGTTATTGCTGCTATAGAAGAACTTAGACGCTACCTCATGGGGAAGGATCCCCGAAATATCGAATTACATTACCACCAAATGTATAGAGATTCGTATTGGCGAATCGGCCCTGTGCTCATGTCTGCAATAAGCGGGATAGAGATGGCGCTTTGGGACATCAGTGCCAAATATTTAGGGACCCCGGTTTATATGATGCTTGGCGGAAAGTACAACACTCAGGTTAAAGCATATGCAAATGCATGGTTTAGCGGAGCGGATAGCCCAAAAGAGTTCGGAAAAGCTGCAAAAGAAGCAGTTGGCCGAGGATTTAAAGCACTGAAGTGGGACCCCTTTGGAAAAGCATACATGAATATTAGTCATCATGAATTAGATTCGGCATTGGAAAATATTGCTGAAGTTCGTGCCGCGGTTGGACCAACGGTGGATTTAGCGATTGAAGGGCATGGAAGATTCAATGTTTCATCAGCATGCCTTATTTCTAAAAAAATAGAAGAATTCGAACCAATGTTTTTTGAAGAACCCGTACCTCCTGATGATATTGATTCTTTGCTGCAGGTCAAGAAGAAATCCAACATAAGCATAGCATCTGGTGAGAGGTTATTAACACGATATCAATTCAAAGATTTGTTTGAAAAAAGGGCGGTCGATATAGCTCAGCCCGATGTCTCTCATGCGGGAGGAATTTTAGAGTGCAGGAAAATTGCCTCAATGGCGGAAGCCAGGTATATAAATTTTGCTCCCCATAATCCAAGTGGACCGGTAGCTAATGCTGCTACCTTACAGATTGCTGCATGTACTCCCAATTTTTTTATGCTCGAGATGATGGCAAATGATATACCATGGCGGAAAAAAATTACTGATGAAAGGCTTATATTCAAAGATGGCTATTTTGAAATACAAGACTCACCCGGACTTGGTATTTCTTTAAATGAAGATGCTCTTACTGACTATCCCTATTCCCCGACCGAACTTAGGCATTACCGGGGAGACTTAACTGATATCCGTCCTGCGAATGCAGAACCTTATTTCTAAGGCTGAAAGGAAAAAACGGATGCTTAAAGATAACATTGCTTTAGTAACTGGATCAACAAGGAATATAGGGCTTGGTATTGTAAAGATACTTCTAAAATATGGTGCTTTAGTATATATAAACGGCAGATCGGAAAAAGATGTAATAGATGCCCGTGAAAAATTTCCAGAATCTGATAAAAATAAAATATTTTGTGCTCCAGGTGATCTCTCCGATGAAGAAGAGGTAAAGAATATATTTCAATCAATTAAAAGGAGACATAACAATTTAGACATCCTTGTAAATAATGCATGCAATTTAGGTATCGGTCATTCATTTCTAGAAACACCATTTTCTTTTTTTACCGATGTTATGAATACTAATTGTCATGGATTATACTTCCTCTCACAATTAGTTGCTAAAGATATGGTTGAGAGGGATGAAGGTGGTGTGATAATCAATATTAGCTCTATAGACGCAAGAATGGCAATTAGAGGCCGCTCGGCTTATATAACAAGTAAGGGTGCTGTAGAATCTCTTACAAGGGCGATGGCTCTTGAACTTGCAGAATATAATATAAGGGTAAATTGTATTTCTCCTGGATATACCTACACCGAACGGTGGAAAAATATCGATGAAGAGGAGAAAGAGAAGCGCAGGGACCTCATTCCCCTGCATAAGGAAGCGTTGCCTGAAGATATAGGAGAAGCAGTGGCTTTTTTGGCATCTTCTTGTGCAAAAAACATTACCGGTATTGTGCTGCCGGTTGCAGGTGGTCTTGATATTCAAAATCTTCCGAAAAGTTCTGATATTTAGAGGTGTATAATTGAGTTCTATGAAAGCTGCTGTATTACGTGATTTTAATCGACTATATCTTGAAGATGTTCCTGTACCACAAGCTCAGAATATCGGTGAAGTACTCGTTAAAATTAGATCTTGTGGTTTTTGTCAAACAGATTATAA
>WJKO01000280.1 GCA_014729055.1 Promethearchaeota archaeon
ATTCTAGTGACATTATAATTATTTTTTGTTAAATATGTAGTTGCATTCTGAGAGATTATTAATTTTTTTAAATGTCTGGAATAAAATCTCTCAAATTCTCTATTTTCTGTTGTCTCATCAAGTATATGATTTATTTTTTCATTGTGAGCACCTTTGAAATATTTCATCCAGAAGATTTCCTCCAAAGCTTCTGGACTATCACGATACACGATTATACCATCTTTATGTATTCGTTCAGCGGGATCCATAAAAACCTTAACTCGAGTTGCCAACTGCCGCCATAAGTTAGGAACATAGATTAAAGGAATATTGAAATATCTATGTGAAGCTAACTGAGGATGATGACTTAGCATTTCCAATGTTATTGTTGTACCAGCACGAGCAACGCCATTAATATAGATGGGTTTTATAATGTCTATTTTACTCATTCTTTTTTTCAAAATATACGATTCTAATTCATCTAATGCCATAATCGCTGGATGTATTAAATCAAAAAATCGAGCCATATAGTAGATGGGTTTAGGATATTCGTAATCATTATTTTCTGTTTGTTTTCGGTCTTTATTCGTCATCTCATTCCTCTTTGTGAGATTGGATTGGATAATTCACGGATATATTGATTATAAGAATTCTCTGTCTAAACCTATTTCATTGAGAAATCCCAGATCAAATACGATCTAATGATACTGAAAAATTTATTATTTTCTTGATATCTATTGATTTTTACTAAAAAGTTTTTTCACACAATTAGACATTTACACAATTAGAAATTAGACAATTAGAAATTTACACAATTAGAAAAATTTAGTGTTCATTATGATGAAATCCGATTATATACAATCACCTATAAACAAAATTATAAATTATCGAGTATAAACAAAATTATCTATATTTATACTCTCATTTCTCTCTACGAGATATATTATAGCATCAAAAATTAGATTAAAACTAAAAAAAAGCAACCAATTCTTTATCAAAATTGTATATTAAAGTGAAAAGATATGATTAAACCGCACGGTGGAACACTAGTAGATAGAATACCAAAAGAACAGACTAAGATTAAACTAATCGAGGAAGCAGCAGAAATGCCATCCTTGCAGATTAATGATGATCTAAACGAGGATATAAACAATATCGGTCGGGGCGTTTTCAGTCCATTAAAGGGGTTTATGACTGAAGAGGAATTGAACTCCGTTATGCAGGAAATGCATTTGCCTAATCAAATACCATGGACTATTCCGATTATATTAGATGTACAAGAAAACTTTACTAAAGACCTACAATCTGGTGACCAGATCGCACTAATTTATAACGGTTCTCCTTCTGCAATTCTTAAAATTAAAGATATTTACAAACCAAATAAAAAAGTGATTGCAGAACAAATATTTGGCACTCGGGATTCAGATCATCCTGGAGTTAAGCAAATCTATGCAAAAAAAAATTTTCTAATAGGTGGGGATATTGAATTAATAGGGAATCCGCCAGAAGGGTTTGAAGAATATACTTTATACCCCAAAGAAACCAGAAATATATTCCAAGATAGGGGCTGGAAGACCGTTGTCGGATTTCAAACAAGAAATGTCCCCCATTTAGGACATGAGTATGTTCAAAAAGCAGGGTTAACGGTTACAGATGGCTTATTCGTAAATCCGCTGATTGGAAAAAAGAAGAAAGGAGATTTTCTCGATAAAATAATTATAAAATCCTACGAGATACTCTTAGAGAACTATTATAATAAAAAATGTGTCCATATGTCTATTTTGAGGACCAGAATGCATTATGGAGGACCCAAAGAAGCAGTCCATCATGCTATTATGAGAAAAAACTTTGGCTGTTCCCACTTCATCGTTGGAAGAGATCATGCCGGAGTAGGAGATTACTATGGTCCTTTCGATGCACATAAGATATTTGATGAGTTTCCAGAAGGAGAATTGGGTATACACCCGATCTGCTTTAGATCATTCTATATATGTAAAAAATGTGGCGGTATTGTTAACGATAAAATTTGTTGTCATGATGGAGATCCTCAATATCAACAATTTATCAGCGGGTCAAAAATGAGAAAAATGATTCGTGAAAAACGCCTTGACAATCTAAATAATTTTATGAGAAATGAGGTAGCTAAATTTTTAGTAGAACAAGATGAATTGTTCATTAATTAATTGAATATTTCATAAATAAAAGGCATTGAATTAAATCAAAGATTGATAAAAAAAGGAAAAAAGAAAAGATGGCACATAAAGCGGGATTTGTTTTATGGTTTACGGGATTATCTGGTGCAGGGAAGACAACACTCGGTATTGCATTGGAAAAAAGGTTATTGACTAAGAACTTACGTGTTCAGAGATTAGACGGAGACATTGTCAGAAAATCATTAACTAAGGACTTAGGCTTCACCGTAGAAGACCGTAAGAAAAATATTGAACGTATAACCTTTGTTACACAACTTTTAGCTAAACATGGCGTTGCAACGCTTGTATCTTTTATATCTCCGTTTATAGACGTTCGTGAAAATGCTAAAAAAGCTGTTGAGGAAGTTGATGGAAAATTCATTGAAGTTTTCGTCAAGGCATCGGTAGATGAGTGTATTAAACGAGATACGAAAGGTCTTTATAAAAAAGCGATTGCTGGTGAAATTGATAATTTTACAGGTATAAGTCACCCATACGAAGATCCTCCGAATCCAGATATTATTTGTGATACGGAGCATGAACGTATAGAACAAAGCGTGGAAAAGATAATGAAATATTTAATAGAAAATAAAATAATCTAAAACAATTAGACTACAATAATTCACGATAGTTTAGATTTTATTTAGTCTTTTGTTGTTTTTTCTTTCTCAACGTCTTGAATTTCATCATAAGTCAGTGTTTTTCTCATAATTTTCGTGGAAATATCGACTATCTCATCAATGTTAATTCTTTTCTGGCTCATATCTTCAATATTTCTTATTGTAAGAGTATTGTCCTCCAGTGATTGATGATCTACTGTATATGCGAATCGTACACCGACTTCTTCTGTACGCCTATATCGTTTCCCAATAGATCCGGATTCATCATAGACAACACCAATATCATTGTCCACCAATTCTCCATACACGTCTTTGGCCAACTTTTTCAGACCTTTAGGTTTTTTCATTAAAGGAAATACTGCAAATGGAATAGGTGCTAATACGACTGGTAAATCAAGTACATTTCGTTCTTCTTCAAATTTAAAAGCCAATTCTAGAGCAAAAAAGAATAATCTACCAACACCAAATGCAATCTCCAATATATGCGGTATTTGTTTTTGACCTTTTTTTGGACCTGGAACTTTTAGACTTTTTTTATTGGAATATTCATAGTGTCTACCTAAATCCCAATCTCCTCTGTCATGGATACCACAAACTTCCGTCCATCCGTAAATCTTGGAATCTATCTCCAAATCCCACGCATCATGTGCATAATGTGCTCTCTCATCCATTTTATGCTGCCTAAGTCGTAAACTTTTATCTGGTATACCCAATCCTTTTATAATATCATACGCTAACCACAGCAACCATGCATACGCGGGCTTCTGTAAAATATCGTCATTGATACATTGTTCTAAGGACACTTTTTGATATTTCTTGTCATTATTTTCTTGAGCCTCCGCGGACCAAAGTACGATTGCACTGTTCTTTTGATCTTCATATGGCTCAAAACTCATTTCTTGATCTGGAGTTATAAAAATCTGACCCTCGCACTGTTCAAATTCTCTTGTTCGCAATAACATATTTCGAGGTGAAATTTCATTTCTAAAAGCATGTCCCATTTGAAATACGAAAATCGGCATTTTCGTTCGGAAGTATTTATATAACCTAGGGAATGTTAGATATGTCGTTGTTGCTGTTTCGGGTCTTAAAATAAATTCAGAAGCAGGAAACCCTATCTTTGATGTTACCATTAAATTTTGCTCTGTTACCTTTCCTAATTCGGATTCACAATCAGGACAATGAATCTGTTCTTTGGTAATTATATCTTGCCATTTATCCATGGGAATCGCTGTTAAGTCATAACCTAATCCCTCAAGCAATGTATCCACTCGATATACATTCCCACACTTTGGATTTTGACACTGAGTAATGTAATCAAAGAAGCGTTCAACATGCCCTGACGCCTCCCAGACAATCTCTGGTCCAATTAAAGGACATTGCACTTCCCAGAATCCATTTCTTCGGAATTTTCGTCTCATATATCGCTCTAAATTATTTTTCATTAATTTACCAAGTGGACCATATTCATAAGAACCCTTAACGGGATCATATATCTCCGGTCCAGGTCCCCACAAGAATCCGCGGTGTTGCATTAACATTAAGATCTTTGAGTTTTCATCATCGCTCATAGTTTCACACATTCGCTCTTCTAATTACTTGTTATAGATATTTCTAACTTCTTAAATGAATTGAATAATCTAAACTATTTCGGAAACTAAAAAAATTTAATGTATTTTATCTCAAATCGGATTCTAAAATTACAGACGATATTTATCTTTTTATCCAATAACTACCAATAATTTTTGAAACGCCAGTCTCAACTGAAAATTCCCGAATTTGCACAAATCCACTATCATATATCTCAATCAAGTTAAACGAATGTTTTATCAATTCAACTGTATCAAAAGAGGATATGGTTCCGCAATAAGACAAAATAGTATCTTCTAGTTGCAGAGTAAAGCCGATGTTATTCTTCCCCATAAGAACAAGGTGCACTTTATTAGCCGGATTTGTAAGTCCATTAATAACGCTGCCTGAATCAGTCAAGATTTCGTCAAATTTTAGCTTTGGAGGGGGAATCAGTCTATGATTAAATGCTACAATATTTATTTTGTTGTCATCTTGTGTCTGGAAAAATTCCGTAGTTTCCTTTAATTTTCGGCGTCCAACATTTCCAGTTGTAATGTGACGCGTTATTGCATTTAGTTTCAAAATTCGGAAGTTTTCTGATTCCATAATCATTTTCTGATCATTAATTTCTGTTTTAAATAGATCCCACCCATATTTTCTAAGATCCCTACTACCAGGTAAAAGAAAAATGGGATATTTGAACTTTTTTAGCTCTCTGATGGCAATATCATATTCCTCCTCTTTATTAGAGAATGTTAAACTGCCAGTATGGACGATGACATCTGGTTCTAAACTGTTTATTAATTTTATAGCATTATCATTTAATCCAATGTCGTAATGATTCTTTGAATAGTGAGTATTTCCCATATGAATTATTCGCGCACATAGTTTTGAATTATCAATGTTGTTTGTTGAGAATAAATTGTTATAACGCCTCTCGCGAATTAGAAAATCATCAGCCATTAGACGCTTTGTAACAAATTTGAGTGAATCCTCGGAAATATCGAGAATTGTATATGTATATTGTTCTTTATATCGGGTTTTATTGCAACTCAGAGTTCCGCAGTTGAAAATGACTAAATCTTTTCTTCCTCGTGTGCACGAATAAGCATGAGTAATATGGCGATGCCCATTAATTATTAAATCAACATCCGATTTTAAGGTCATATTAAGAACGTCCCCGCCATCGAAAATCGCGCTCCTTTCCCTCCCCGTATAAGGGATCGGAATTGTCTGATGATGAAAACAGAAGAGTTTAATTTGATCTTGATGTTTTCCAAAATCATTTTCACATAATCTAATAGTATCCATTCCAATATGTCCCGCATCTTGATCAGGCATAGAGCTGTCTATTCCAAGAATATAAATATCATTATCATCGATCTCGAATGTTCGCTTGCCGAAGATCTCTTCAAATAGCAAATATCCTACATTTTTTGAATCATGGTTTCCCGGAATTATATATAGTTTTTCTGAGTCAAGATTTCGAAGCAAATCTTGAGCAATTTCATACTCTAAGTAGGTGCCGTTATCCGTTAAATCCCCTAAATGAATTATATAATCCACATTGGGTATTTTTTTGATTTCTGTTAATGCTTTCCGAAAAATCACACGATTGAAAAGGCTGTTTGCAGCATTGCTAATATGACTATCAGAAATGAGAACAATTCGTTTGTTAAAGGATTTTGTTATTTTTTGCTTAAGCTCCCGCTCATATCGAGAATATTTCGGGATACTAATTTTGTTTTCAATCATTACTGTAACCGAATCTATTTTTTACGTCTTAAGTTTTATAAGAACTGAAACTTAATGAAAATTTGTTTTTTCAATTCCTATCTTTTTCAATTTCAGTTTAAAAATTTAGATACTCTTATCTGCTTTTTATTCTCGAAATTTATGATAAGTTTGATTATAATGTTGAAAAAAAAGGAAAATCAAACCTTATTGCTTTATGATGATCCAAAAGAATGGGATCAAGAATGGGCTTTGGATTGGATGCATTTGAAGACCATTTTCAGAAAAATTGAGGACTTAAATGATAGTTTTACAACTTCGAATGTTCCATATCTACTTGAGATCGCACAAAAACAAATAATCCTTAATTTAGAGCGTTATTTGGGATTGTTGAGTAATATGATTATAGAAAAATACAAATAGCCGTCTTTACCTTATTGTGACGGCGTCTGTGAACGTTTACATACTGAAGATCCATGCGAAAATTAACCTCAATGGAACATAAGCAACTATAAACCAAAAAACGTACATAATTATACCGCCTAAGGTGCCCGGAATATGCGTTATACCGTGTTTTAATGCAAAAAAAGGTGCAAAGATTTTCTTGCGGTTAGACGGTAGACTTTTTTTTAGACGATTTAATTCTGGGGGTTCAACATAGTCATGATCGACCCAAATTTTTGTGCGTGCCTCTAGTAGCGCTTTCTTTATTATCTGCCAGCTTGGATAATTCTTTTCTTCTTCCTTTAGCAAAATTTGAGTCCATCCTGTTGCCCATTCTTTTAACGGATTGTGCACATCTGTTCCCGTTGAAATGAATATCGGACGATCTAGCTCATTCTTTTGTTTCTTTAATTCCAACCAGTGAATAGTCTTCGGATCATACCAACGCATCTCATTATTTATCTCAAAGCCGTCAACACCCCACTCTAACAACTGATCACGTGTAGGATGGGTATAATTTCCGTTTCTATGAGACGGCTGGTCAATAGTCCATGTTATATGATCAACTTGAACAATGGCACCCATTTCTTTAGCCTTACGTATTGCGTTTCGAATTTGTTCGTCTGTTGGATTCATGGGCACTCTCTCATCCCATTCTTTGATTCCTAAAAAATTTATATGAATACGCATTGTAGTCCATTCATAACCAGGTATAATAAGAATTTCGGGATATTTATCTTGAAGTGCTAGAATAGGTACATTATTTTTGTCTGTATTATGGTCTGTGAGAACGAAAGCGTCATATCCATTCGCAATATGCCACTTTATCAATTGTTCTGGGGTTAATACCCCGTCACTCGCTAGAGTGTGAGCGTGTGTGTCCAAAAAATATCCCTTTTTCGGCAAAATGTCTGATCTTCGTTTGTAACCAAATAATTCATTGTTAATCTCTTTTAAGGGAATCTCTCTTATACCAACAATAAGAAAAACAATTGCAGCAAAAAAAACAATACATAATATCCATACTCCAAAACCAATAAGCCAATTCAGCCAAGGATCCATGAATTGCAAAATGATTGCATATATAAAAAGAGAATTAAAAATAAAAATAAAAAATAGAGAAAAAAAAGAAAAAGAACAATCTTGGCAAACTGTTCTATTTTATTCCACGAGTGGTTCGTTACATTTTGGACAAGGTGTCTTCTGTTCAATTAAGGATACATATTGGTCGGCATTAACTTGGAAAGCCGCACCGCAATTCTTGCATTTAACCTTAACACCCATCACTTTATTACATTCAGGACAGGTTTTCTCTGGATTCTCCATGTCAAAATCTAGTGTATGAGATTGTTTGCAATTCTCACAATAGTACTCTGCTTTATCAAGCTCAACTTCACTTTCTGCTTCCACTCCTGCGTCTATTGGTACATCAGTAACGATATCTTCTTCGATTTCTGGCGTTTTTTCCTTAATCTTTTTACCTTTCCGTTTCTTCTTTCTGATCTCTGCTTTAGTTTTTTCTTTCTTTTCCTTAATAGATTCATATACGGGTTTCTCTGGGTAATCAAGTGCAGCATCGTCCGTGTAAGACATGTCCTTTGTCTTATAATCAACAATTCTACCTGAACCGACTTCCTCGTCATATTTCTTTTTAGCTCTGATAAACATAACCAATGCAACTACAAAGGCCGCTGCTAGTCCTATGATTAAAGCTAAACCCCATGGATTTGTTAATATATCCATAAGACCACCACCTTCGACTTGTATTAAAGCAAAGGTCGAAAATGAATCTAGTTTTGCGTATACATAAGTTCCATCTGCTGATTCTATTAATTCTACCTCCACCCATTTACCATCTTCAAAGTGCATTAATTTTACCTTATCAAAGTCTACTCCGAAACTATAATAAAACCTGAGTTCTGCGTTCGACATTTCTCCGCTATATGATAGCGTAATATATGATAGTATGTTGCTTGCCTTTGGAGATGTGCTTTCTGGATTGGTGCTTGTAAACTTCAAGTTCAAGTCGCCCGCTGCTGTCACATTAAAGATAAATTCACAATCATAGTCTTCTGTATAGTTGAAGATATAATCAGCTCCAGCCGTAAGTCCGTCCACTATGAATTCAAACGTCTCGCTTGTATTTATATGGTTAAGAATGTCTGATAATTGAAACCAGTAAGTTATATTGGTTCCATAACCCCAACCATCAAGAGTTGCATTAAATTCCCAACCATCTGTACTCTGTGTCATAACAATCGGTAACTGGGCTTCACTATTAACCAAATAATACATAGTTGCAGAGGATAGTTGCGTCAGATCCGTGCCTATAACCGTTACTTCAATAGGTACATTAATATCTTGTGTATTGAAATCGATACTCGAATATTCTGGAGCACTGAAATCTACTTTGACGTATCTGACTGTTTCATTGACATTGTTAACCGTATCATTACCCCATAGATAAACAACATATAATCCTTCCTCTAAATTAGTAACAGTTTCTCCTATAAAAGGACCACCACCATATGTTTGATTCTCAGCAGTTAACCACGCTCCACCAGTGCTATTATAGACTCGATACCATAATGTATCTAAATACATATCATAGGCATAAAAGGTGACATCAAAGTCGGGAGTGCCAACCGCATTTTCTTCTGGGTCATCGACATCCCCTCCAAAGACTAATTGCGGTGCTGTTGTATCAACCACAAAGTTGATGCTCGGGTCGTTGTAGATTGATTTGATATCAAGCGTATCATTTGCGTAGGCATCAATTCTATAATTTCCATCCGGTAAATACGGAATATTATGCGTTAATGGATTTAATGGATCATACGGCATATTTGTATAGAGAAAGACCTCTAGATCTCGATCGTAGATATCATAATAGATTGCATTGATTCCATCATTATCCATTGCCAGAATCGAAACTGAGGGTTGATTAGTCGGATATCTTTGATTTTGTGGATTGAGAATATATACATAAGGTTCATAATTGATAGTAAAATTCACTATTACAGGAACTGAGGGATTACCCGATTGATCGTAGGCGATTACATATAGAGAATAATAACCTTCTCCGTAGTCTTCCACGTCAACAAAATCACCATATTCCAGCCTATTCATAAAGACAAATAAGCCCGAAGAATGGTTATACATAGAGTAATCTATAAAGCCAAGGTCATCTGACGTGTCCGTGACATTTATTATAGGATAGATTCCATTGTAGTCCGTATAGATTATATTCGTTGTGTTAACTGGACTTACTACTGTAAAGACTGGTGGCGTTTTATCACATCTAAATGGAACAACGGTTGGTTGACTAAGATATCCCCATGAATTATTTGCACGAACATATAATGTGTAATTCGCTTCTACTAAATCTAGAAAGAGGTCTCCTTCATATAATATGTCTTGATAAACCCATTGGGCCCCAGTGTCGTTGTAAAGATCATAGGTAACATTGAATATATCATCATCTTCGTAGGTTATATTTAACCAAACACCCAAATCTTGATAATGCGGACTTGAGGGCGATTCAATATTGTATATTGTACTATTTGCCAACCAGTAAACAATTCGTTCCATGAAATCTATACGCATAGATTCCGTTTCAATTCTCGCATATTCGAAACTAGTGAATAAGATTTTTCCGGCACCACTTCCATTCATAGATCCAACGACATTATTACCCGAAATCAATACTTCTAGGTCATCCGCTGTTAGATTAATATGCCGAGTATTTTGATCACTAATTGTATAATTCGGATCTCCTGCAATTGTGCGTAAATTAAAGTTTATAACACTTGGATAATCTCCCGATACGAGATTATTTTCAACACCATAAATGGTACTTTCAGTCATGCTCTGATTCGCGATGATTCCCGTATAATTTTCCATAAAGTTTGTCGGCACTCCATTCGCATAATTCTGACCTGAAATATAGACTGAACCTCCGTTGTCTACAAATTGGCATAACACACTATCGTTAACACTCCAATCATAGGTTGCCGCTCCAGTCATCAAGAACATAATTTCATATCCCGCAAGCTCACCGATTGTTGGAAAGTAATTAGTTATATTATAATCTCTTTTCTCTTTAAAACCGAGTTCATTCAAAGCTGAAGTATAATTTGTTTCCAAGGAGCAATTATCCATATCAACCAATAATATATCAAATGAGGGTGACTCTGTTGTAGAAAATAGAACAGACGTATGGTTGCTATTTCCCCCAAAATCAAAAGCCCAAGCATGGAATTCATAATTTCCAGTACTGAAAGTTCTCGTTTCTGGTACTGTGTAGTAAAATGTTGTGTTTGGTAAGCCTATTTCATCAAGATGCGTAACGTTACATATGAAATAGTCTATGTCAGTTGAAGAACTCGCAAGCTCGACATCAATTTCATCACCGACCCGATAACCTACTTTAGGTTTAATTATTTGAATATCGGGAAGTTCATCATAAACATTTATAGTATCCCCACCTATTTCGCCATATATGGATCCATTCTGATCCCGGATAGTAAAGTTATAGGGAATATTGCTTCCAACCTCTGGGATGTTTGGCACATCATAAACATATACCACACCTTCAGCATAATCACGATTAGAAGAATCATTTGCTATCATGATATATGAAGAACTTGGCAAATTAAGTAAAACTTGTTCGGGATAATTATTGTCTAAGTCATAGTAAGTCACATTGAACGTTATTGCCGTTTCATTACCAACAATTCCATGTGGATTAGATCCCCATTCCATAACATTGCCTTCATTGAAATTCACATAAGTGATATTTGGTCCTATATTAACGCTATTATCAGAAAATCTACCATCAACTGCATTAATAATAGTGGTATAATTCTTTACTTGGTCGGCATACGTCGTATTCCATAACTTCATTTCATATGTATATCGCACCCCCGCGTCTCTGTTTGTACCTAAGGAACTAGGGTCAAGAGTCATTGGATATTGTCCAAAGATTTCTGTTCCGTTCATTATTGTTATATCTAATTGTTCCCCTACATTTCCATCATAGTCAACATAAGTAGCATTAAATTGAACTGTAGTGTTTACATCAGTGACAGTCGGAGTTATACTAACATCTTCAATAGCACCAGGAAAAACATTATCGAATATGTTGTTGGCTGTAGATAATTCCATTTCGTAGTCATTTATTGCACCATTTCCTGGTACTACAAAATCACCATATAGCAACATTCCAGTTTGCATTTCATAATAAGCTACACTCGAACCGTTTGTAAGATAATAACAATAATAAGTCCCACCATTCCACGTTGTCTCAAATCCAGTTTCTTGGACAGTAAAATTCATATCACCGTAATTGATAAGGGATATATTTAACGAGTCACCAATTTCGAGATTTCTTGGCACAAAACTCCATTCATGAGTATTGTTTTCAAATGGATAACTACCACTTATTACATCAAAAACCCTGGTAGAGTCTAGCATACCACGAGTAGCTTGATTATTGCCCCAATATGTAGTTTCACTATATATGGACCATATACCGCCACCGACTTCCGTAAATGTGTCCTCAAATGTAGCCGTTAATCCTAACCATCCTGTAAAATCATAGAGATAGTTCATTTGATCAAACAAATATATGTCTGTGTCTTTTTCCATTAACTTCACACCATCTACAGTTGCAGAGTTTGTTATTTCCTGCCCATCAAAAACGTATACATTGTATTCATAATCTCCAACGGGAAGATCAGATAAATTCGTTCCACCAGCATAGATCTTGCCATTTGTTAAGTCAATATCAAAAGGATCAATTTCAACTAAAAGCATTTCCATTTTATCTATTGGATTTGTCTTTGATGTTAGATTTAATACAACGATCTCAGGTGGACGGTTGATTGAACTAGTGTAGTTCACGCTAAATTCAAAATGAGTGGAATCGTTATATCCCCCATGTGGAGTATTACTCAGATTGGATAAAACGGGTACGACATAATTAAAATCTAAATCGAACCAATCGCTTATTGGAAATAACATTCCATTGTTAATTTCTTCCATAGTATCATAGTCAATTGCTGTAATATTAAACGCGATTTGGTCGTGATACGGATTACTAATATTTGACATTGGAATCTTCATTTCATATTGAGTCCAGTTGTTGACTCCATCAAATGAAACTGCCGATTCAAAGTCCGCTGGAAATTGTGTAGTATTAACAAAGTCTAAGCTTGCTGTTGACCATACCCCATATAATACTGTGTTATTTCCTAAAATATGGATACGCAGGTCTTCGTTGTCGGTTAATGTATCATCGTTACCAACATCTAGTAACAATGTCATATTATCATTATCATTCTGATATTCATCCGACATTCTAAAAGCAAAATATAATGAGTCATAATCGTATTGAATGAAAATATTTGCTTTATTTTCTTCATTTGAAATGTTTAAAAAGTCACATTCCCATTCTGAAGCACCTAATATAAGATTCCCGTCAATATTCATTAAATTAAATGTATAGTTACTATTGTAATAAGTTCCGGTAATTTCTTGAGAAGTAGGAATCAATGGATTTGAATTATCTTCTTCGGAAACAGTGCCATTCAGGAATACGAACAATGTGAGAAAACAAAGTATTAACATCATAAAACGCTTATGCATCTTTTTAACTTGGTTTTTCATATAAATCTTCTCTTTATTGCATTCAATAATAATTATAAGATAGCTTAACTCAGTTTAATTTAAATATTTATTTAAGGTTGAAAAAAGAGTTCAAATGTATTTTAAAAGAATATAAAAACAGAATTTAATACAAACAAGAACAAAATTTTATCTAAGATTATATTTTAAAATTTATTTAGTGTAATTTTGAAAAAAAATCCAATAGTGGTTCATATTGAGCGATAAAGACGACAGTTTTGAGGTTTTCCCAGAGCTTGACGAAGAATTACTCAGAAAGAAGTTATTTCCCGTCATTGTTAGACCAAACTTGGGAATACCGGACTTTATAGGTGCAAAAAACTACAACATAGATGATATGGAAACAAAAGCTCCTCCTTCGCTTCTTGATTTTGAATTTGAAGGGCTGATTGCCGCGTGTGACCAAAGTTCAATGGATGATATCTTCCATGAAATGGATAATCGTATATTTGTTTACCCTCTTAGTGAAGAGCTCGTTCGAGGTCGTGCAATCAGACTAAATAAGATACCCGTTACAATTAAAGAAATAAGAAAAACGAGTATTGTTCGGATTGATAAACAGACATACAATAACAATCCACAAGTGTATCTAGAAACGGAAAAAGTCTTTCCGGGACGTGAAATTTGGTTTCAGGCTAAATTTTTATTCAGAGCACCCTTTGAAATTTTCAATCCTAGTCTGGATATTGGAACAGAACCCCTCTCTAAAAAAGAAGTTCGAAAACACGTATTATGCGATTTAGTGTATGATTTAACTGAGGAAGAAACATTTGAAATTGATCATTGTGATGATAATTATATAAAATATTATTGCAAGAATGGTGCTGAAATACCAAAGAAGATCATGCGAATTAACTACCATTCTTTAGTATTATCTTTAAAATTGCCCGAACAAATGCATGATTTTAACATGTGGCATGCAACAGACCTCCATATCGCTGCACGCAATGATAAAATACCACACAGCATTTTTAAAAGAATGAAGAAAAAGGGGATGCGAGAAAAAGATTTAGAAAAGGGAAAAGAGGCAGTCAATAAATTTCAGAGATTCCTTATGACTTCATATTCATCTGATGAAAAAATTAAGTCAATAAATGCTCGTATTAAAGATGATCGTTGTTTTGCATTCTCAATTACGGACGATGAGACACCTTATATTCATGATCCTGAGGATATTCCTTATAGCGATGATAATTTCTACTGGAAGTTGCCCGTAGAATACAGGGCACAAAACTTCAATAATAACCTAAGAATGTTTATTTATCAAGCAAATGACGCCTATAAAAGAGGGGAATTAGATTTCATAGTTTTAACGGGAGATCTCGTTGATTTTGTATCTCCTAGAAGGTTTCGCAGCTATGAATTTAAATATAGCAACTGGAAGGTATTTTTAGATATTTTACTGGGAAAGCCAATTAAAAACGAAAATGCTGGACTCTTACAACCAGAAGAAATATTAGTTCCGATCTATTCCCTACCTGGAAATCACGATTACAGGGGGCATAGTTATCCCCCCACATTTGGAAATGAAATGCTAGGATTCACCAACGAAGAAATGAAATTATATCCAAGTAGTCGTCTCACATATTTTAGAGCAATATATGCCAATATTAAATATTTAAGAGGATATTTCCAATTCATTAATCCAGAACTTAATTTCGCTAAAAAGTTTGGAAAAACTCATCTGATTTTTCTAGACAGCGACAAAGATACATTAATCGATTTCTACGACATAATCAAAGGGTCGCCTTCGACACAAGGATTTAGAGATCCACAAATGAATTGGCTACGTAACTATTGCGATAAGAACGTATCAGACGATGAGACAATAATTATGGCAACTCATGCACCACCATTAAATCCGCCAAAAATCGAAGTAGTACGAGATAAAATAGAAAAAGTTTATCCAGAATTAAAGGAACTCGAAGATAAAACAGGAGAACCAAAAATCAACATAAGATTATTAGATGAATATCATTTGATAGATAAATTCGATGATCCAAGGGTTGATCAGATAGTTAATTTAAAATTTGGTACCATTCTGAGAAATTGGGAAGAAATATTGGAATTCTGCCTAAATTGCAAAAGATCTGGTATCAATAAAAGAGTTAATCTTGTCTTATCGGGGCACTCACATAAGAATTTGGAATTTCGATTACAAACCTTAAGAGGTCGAGAAATAACAAAGACACCATACATTGAAATTCTGCCATTTAAAAAAGTAAACGTACCATGTGCAGTCTATATCGGTAATTACTCAATGGAGTATATGGCTGAAATCAAGTATCTTAATTCATTATCAAAGGACGCAAGAATTCGACGCCTTGCGAACCATAACCTTATTACAAATAAATTTCCGTTCTTAGCTGTTACAACCGCACTAGGACCAAGATCTCAGAGAGAATATAGCAACTTACAAGCATTTCGAAAAATACAGATCACAGAGGACAGAATAGATTCATTTGCACCCGAAACATTGCTGAGATACTTTGCACCGTTTGAATTAATTTCTCAAAAAAAAAAGGAGAAACCAAAATATCGGATATAATCGATTTTCCATTATATCTATTGTTTTTTGCCGGAAATTATATTTGTATACGATGACCAATAATAACCATTATAGCACCTACTAACATCACACCAGGACCTAAAATTGCTCCAGCCCATCCTCCAATGGATGATTTAATCTCAGAACCTGCTATCAACCCAATATACATTAAAATGATACCAATTCCAATCAAGAATCCTTTTCTTCTTATTAATCCTGATGACACAATTCCCAACCTGATATAGAAGAAAAACGAACCAAACATAGAGAATAACGCCGAAAGTATCACAAGGACAAGTCCCGGATAAGCTGCATAAGTCCAATAATCATTCCAAGGTGGTTGATAATAAAGCCAAGATCCTATGTATGGAATCACCATAAAGATGAGCGTGATTTTATTTAATTTAGTAATCCATAGATTTTCTTTATGTAAAATATGTTGTTCAATCGGTTTCATGAGAAATATAAACCCAAGGGAGAAACACATAAACATGACGTATTCGTATCCAGTCCCCCCGATCCTTATTTTTCGAGGTATAAATTCACCTTGATCAGTAAAGTCCCATATTAACTTTACCACGTATATCCCTTGTGCGAGAACCGTAGAAAAAACAAACCAACCAAACCCATGATACATATCTTTTTGAGTTTGTAGTTCAGTTTTATGCTTAGATCTTAGCATCAAAATGAAATAAACAACGAGAAAGAAAAACAAAAAGAGCTGTCCATAAAACCAATACCTTTCCGCATTATCGGAGAAATTAAAGTCTAATAATATCAACATAACCAACCTAATTCATATTTTAATTAATGATATTCCTTGTATGTTTCTTCAATTTTTATTCTTATAAATTCTCTGAATATTTTTAAAAGAAGAAGAATGATATGGAGAAATAAGTAAGGATGCTAAGAATAAAAATAAAAATAAAAGCAGTCTATGACAAAAACTAAGAAATGATTTGATTATTCATTCCACCATTTTAGCCATTTAGATTCGGCTTCGAACATTTCATCTACCATTTCTCTTATTTCTTCTGGAGAGCACACGCTGGCAGTATTAGGATCGAGCATGATTGCATGATAGATTTTTTCTTTGTTCTTTTCCAGAGCTCCTTCAACTGCTGCTTTTTGCACCATGATATTGCTTGTACAAAGTGCTTGACATTGAATTGGGAGCTTAATGCCGCCTTGAGGATGCACACGATGAGCATCTGCGTAACACGGCACTTCCACACAGCAACCTCTCGGGAGATTAATAATAAGACCTTGCCCCTTATTGATAACATTTCCGTTAAATCTATACGGGACGTCAGTTTCTATTGCGTTCACTATTCCGCTTGCATATTCATGACTTGGATGAGATTTAAACCTCATATGTGTTATATCTTCTTCTTCTGCCCTCTTTTCAGCTCTTTTTGAATCACGCTCAAAATTCTTCATATCAACCGCATGCTCAAGGCTATCAAAACCTCTTTCTGCACCCCTATATTTTTCTAGTATATCTTTCCTTTTTCGGTAATATGGCAAATATTCACTCAAATGACCGCTACTCTCTGTCATGAAATATCCAGTTGCTTTAAACATATCCCAACGAACTTTCTCAGAACCCACAATTTCGGGTTCCTCTTCGACATGATCCCAAATGATTGGATAGGCATCAACCCATTTTGAATCTGGTACAGTACAATCCTTAAACTGAATATCTAAAAACCACGCCATATGATTGATTCCAGCGCAGAAATAACTAAACTCATTTGGCGCTGCTCCTACATACATTCTTAACAAATTAGAGGTACCTTGAACACCATGACATAATCCCACAGTTGAGTCTTCCCATATCGAATTACAATACCAAGTATTCATAGCCATCGGATTTGTATAATTAAGATGAATTGGTCGCATTCCATTCGTACCTGCACTATATCCAACCTCTTTTAATGTCTCTACGACTTCTTTATAGACTGGAACCGAACGTAAAAACCGGAATACACCCCCTGGTCCTAAACTATCACCCACGTTCTGGGTTACATTATATTTATATGGGATATCTACGTCTACCTTATAAGCCTCCCATCCTCCCACCATAAAAGCACTGATCACATATTTCGCATCAGTTAGGCATTTCTCTTTATCCACAGAAGCTTCAAAATGAACATTTTCCAGTTCTTTAATATTATCCTCCTTGTAAGTCTCAAGCCACTTTTTTACGAATTTAAGCCTACTCTCATTAATATCATTCAAAGAAATAAGGGTATTTTTACGTAAGGCGGGATAAGCTAAAAAATCTGTTATTACTTTTTGACCAAATCCCTTACTTCCCGCACCAATAAAGGCAATTTTAATCATAATATGTGTAATATGTGAAATATTAGATAAATAAACTTGGATCATATCTTTAAATCGTTTATATAGATACGAAAATATATTTAAGATAATCACCCAATTTTAACTTAAATAATCAGACAACTTTAATGTCTGATCATCATATAAATAGACAGATTTATATTAAATGAAGCTGTCTAATATACGATTAGATTATTATCTTTGACTAAGGGAACGGTAAGAGCACAGAAAAGGAGGTTAAGGGGGCTTTCTGAGAAGGAGATGTCAAAAATAATAATATTTACTATTTTGAAGAATTCACAAAAGAAAGAAGGTTAATAAAATGACTAAGAGAAGTTCGAAATATTTTAAGATTATTGCTTTTATAACGTTTTTCTTGATTATATTCTGTAGTTGTTATTCACTTGAAACTAGACTTGAAGAATCCTTGTATATTGATACTCATATCAATGATATAGATTCCCTGGAGTCTTCAGCAGGATATTACTTTTTAGAGGAAGGTGTATTTGATGATGGGGGGCTCGCTAAAGGCGTATATATAGTCAACGATCTACTATATGTGGCTGACGATGGAGACGGGTTAGAAATTTTAAATATAAGTGATCCCAAAACTCCCGTAGAAATTGGGCAGTTTGACGATGGGGGATTCGCTCATGATGTATATGTCACTGGAGAGTTAGCATTTATTGCTGATGGTGGAGATGGGTTAGAAATAATTAATATTAGTGATCCCGAAGCACCATTTGAAGTAGGACAATATAATGATGGAGGATTTGCGTGGGATATAATTGTGGACGGGGATTTTGCATACCTCGCTGACGGAGATGATGGTTTGGAAATCATCAATATTAGTGACCCAGTGAATCCTACTGAAAAAGGTCAATATGATAGCACAGGTTTTGCCCTTAGTGTTTATCTTAATGATAGCAAAGCATATATAGCGGACGGAAATATTACATTAGATATAGTAGATATTACGGATCCTGAAAATCCGTCTAGTCTGGGTCAATTGAATGAATACGGATATAGTAGCGGTATTTGGATTGAAGGTATATATGCATTTATAGCAGATGGTGATAGGGGATTACGTATTGTAAATGTTTCAGATCCCACAAATGCAAACACATCTGCGTTATTACACGATGGAGGATCTGCACTGGATCTATTTCTTAATGATTCATTACTTTACGTCGCTGATGGAATAGATGGTATTGAAGTTATTAATATCACCGATCCAGAGAATCCAAACGAAATAAATCAATTTTTCGCGACTACTGTTGAAGCCACGGATATATTTTTAACAGAAGATTATATTGCTTTGGCAGACCTAAGCGAAGGAATAAAATTAGGGGCTTTGGATTATGACGATGACTCAATGTCTGATAGATGGGAAAGAGAAAATGGATTAAATCCAAATGACCCCTCTGATTATAACCAAGATGAAGAACCCGATGGGTTAATCAATATCTATGAATACGGAAATAACACAGATCCACATGTGGGAGATACAGACGAAGATGGAATGCCGGATGGTTGGGAAATCAGCAATGGTTTAGATCCTTTAACTGATGATTCACTTGGTGATCTAGATAATGACGGACTTAACAATGTGGGCGAATACAATGCAAATACGGATCCTAATGATTCTGATTCAGATAGTGATTCAATGGAAGACGGATGGGAGGTTACTTATGGACTCGACCCATTATTTGATGATAAATATGATGATCCAGATAGTGATGGAAAAGATAATTACTATGAATACTATTACTTTCCATTGCGTACAGAGTATAATAATGAAGATTTCATACCAGATACTGGTGGTTATTATTCATCTAATGAAGTTTATATAGATCATGAATATATGACAGATCAATGTAAAATTACCATGAATCTTCAGAGCTTCCATCAAACAAATATTTATAAAATACGATTACAATACCGAAAAGAAGGATCAGGTTCTTGGAATACCCTAATCTGGGAGGATTGGTTATCGAAAGATGGTCCTACTTCGTATTATGATGACTGGGTTATAAAAGCAGAAGTAACTGAAGTCTATTTATACGTTGAACTCTATGACAGCAATAATAATGCAGGTCATTATAATGAACTCGCTAATGTTAAGATAATACCTTATCATATTTGTGATCCGTTAGATCCCGACACCGATGATGATAATCTACCGGACGGATGGGAAATGGATAATTTATTTGATCCTAATAATAATTCAGATGGAATTGCTGATCTTGATGGGGATAATGTACAAAATGGATATGAGTATTTGAATGGTACTGATATGAATGATGCCGATTCGGATGATGATAATCTGCCAGATGGATGGGAAATAGATAATAACTTGGATCCACTATCAAATGATGCGTCTACAGACTCTGATCTTGATGGAATTACGAACTGGCAAGAATATAATTTTAATAGTGATCCGCAAGATCCCGATACGGATGACGATGGATTAAATGACGGGGACGAATTTACTAATAGTACTGATCCAAATGATACTGACTCCGATGACGATACTTTAAATGACAATGAGGAAATAAACACATATAATACCGATCCAAATGATGTAGATTCTGATAACGACGGCTTGAATGATAATGAGGAAATAAACACACATAATACCGATCCAAATGATCCAGATTCAGACGATGATGGATTAAGCGACGGATATGAAATTAATACTCTCGGAAGCGATCCAAATAGCGATGATTCTGACGATGATAGTATGCCTGATGAATGGGAGGATACATATGGTCTAAATCCACAAGATGGTAATGATAATCTTACAGATGCAGATATGGATGGTATATTAAATATATATGAATATACTAACAATACTAATCCTCTTATTATCGATACGGATCAAGACGGTTTGTCGGATGGTTTAGAGTTACTAACTTACGGCTCAGATCCAACTAGTGTAGATTCAGATAATGATGGATTGGAGGATGGAGATGAAATTAATCTATATTCAACAGATCCAGCGAAAAACGACACGGATGACGATGGAATGCCCGATAATTGGGAATTAGATAATGGTTTAGATCCAGATAACGGTGCAGATAATAGTTCGGATGGAGATTTGGATAATATAATTAATATCTATGAATATGGAAATAATACCGATCCTAATGATGATGATTCAGATGATGATGGATTAGATGATGGTGACGAGATACTCACATATAATTCAGATCCAAATGATATTGACACGGATGGCGACACTTTAGAAGATGGGATAGAAGTAAATACTCATAATACTGATCCAACCGATATAGATTCCGATAACGACGGATTATATGATAATGATGAATTGAATACCCATAATACCGATCCAAATGATTCGGATTCTGATGATGATGGATTGGAGGATGGAGATGAAATTAATAACCTATACTATTTTTATTCCAATGATTTTGAGTCTGGACTTACTTCTGAATGGAGTCTTGATGCAGATTGGAGATTTAATAATATAAGGAGTTATGATGGTAGTTATTCTTTAGGTTGTCCTGGAACCGGTAATTCTCATGGATATATATATGATTATGGTATATTATATATGACAATTCCTGATGTGAGTAATGTTACGCTGGAATTTTATCTCTGGCTAGAACTTGGTAGTAATGATGATTTTCATATATATATTTGGGATTATGAGAGTTCAACACAAATCGATCGTTTTGATGATATTAGCCAAGATTGGACATTTAATAGATATAATATTACTGAGTTCGCTGGAAAGACGATCCAGATTAGGTTTATTGGAGATTTATCTGATAATGATAACGAGGGAATATATATTGACGATCTGAAATTGGGTTATTCAATTTCGGATCCCAATGATGGCGACACCGATGATGATGGATTAAATGATTATTGGGAATGGCAAAATTCAACTAGCGCTTGGTCAGCAGACTCCGATGGAGATCAGATCAACGATTATCAAGAATGCATTACTGGTAATGATGGCTATATTACGGACCCATTAGATAGTGATTCGGACAACGACTCATTATCTGATTATTGGGAATGGCAGAATTCAACAAATCCATTGAATAGCGATTCTGATAATGATGGTATGCCCGACAGGTGGGAGATTGATAATAATCTTGCTCCACTAAACGGAAATGATAATATTTCAGATGCTGATTTAGACAATTTGATTAATTTGTATGAATATGGAAACAACACAGATCCTAACGATCCTGATTCTGATGATGATGGTTTGGATGATGGGGATGAAATCTCATTCAATTCTGATCCAAATGACTCCGATTCAGATGATGATGGATTAAATGATGGAGATGAATTTGCGAATGGCTGTGATCCAAACGATTCCGATTCAGATGATGATGGACTAAATGATAATGAGGAAGTAGAGACCTATAATACTGATCCAAACGACAATGACTCCGATGATGACGGATTAGATGATTATGAGGAAGTCGATACATATGATACTAATGCTAGTGATTCAGACACCGATGGCGATGGATTAAATGATTATGATGAAATAAACGTTCATAGTACAGATCCAAATGATGAAGACTGCGATGATGATGGTTTGAATGACGGTGATGAAATAAACATATATAGTACGGATCCTTATGATTCCGATTATGATAATGACGGAATGCCTGATGGGTGGGAAACAGATAACGGTCTTGACCCAGCAAATGGAGCTGACAACGTAACGAACAGCGATATAGATTCAATCATCAATATTTATGAATACGGAAACAACACAGATCCGCAAGATTATGATTCGGATGACGACAACCTGAATGATGACACAGAAATTTTAGTTGAAGGAACGGATCCATTAAACAATGATACTGATAATGACGATTTAGAAGACGGGTATGAAGTAAACATTAGAGGAACCGATCCACTAGATTCTGATTCCGATAATGATGGTATGCCCGACGGGTGGGAAGTGAATAATATACTGAATCCACTTTCAGATGATGGAAATGGAGATGCAGATAATGATGATCTTATGAATTATTGGGAGTATTACTATGGTACAGATCCAAATGACCAAGATTCTGATAATGATGGATTAGATGATGGTGAGGAAGTCAGTATCATTCTAAATGAAAATTTTGATGATGGAACTGCTGATGGATGGTCGCTCACAGCAGAATGGAGAGTTAATACATATCGTAGTAATAGCACTTCATATTCGCTCGGTTTTCCAGGAGATGGTGAAGATTATCAAAATGAAGATAATGAAAACGCAACCACACCCCAATTAACCTTACCGAATTATGATGAGCTTATTCTTGAGTTTGATATTTGGTATGAAACATCTATAGATGAGATAAATCTCTATATCCGTATTGTAGGTAATTCATGGGATTTAATTGAAACATATAGCGGATATCAAAACTCTTGGGCTCATATTACGAAAGATCTCTCTGTTTATAAAGACAATAATATCGAAATCAGATTTAATTTCAAAGATCAAGGAAGTGGATATGAAGAGGGTGTTTATGTAGATAATTTTAAAGTCTATTTTTATCGTTGTGAGCCGAATGACACGGACACAGATGATGATGGTTTAAATGATTATAGCGAAGTATCTACATACAACACAGATCCGGATGATAATGACTCAGATGACGACGGATTAAATGATTATGATGAAATAAATACACATAGCACAGATCCGAATGATAGCGATTCTGATGACGATGGATTAACAGATGCGGCCGAAATTAATACACATAGCACAGATCCGAATGATAGCGATTCTGATGACGATTCGATGCCAGATGGATGGGAAATTGATAATAGCTTAGCCCCACTGAATGGAGGAGATAATATAACTGATGCAGACTCTGATAATTTAATCAATCTCTATGAATATGGAAACAATACAGATCCATGGGACGATGATTATGATAATGATGGTTTAAAGGACGGGGACGAGTTTACATTTGATTCAGATCCTAAAGATTCTGATAGTGACGATGATGGACTAAATGATGGAGATGAATTCACTAATAATACCAATCCTAATCTTGTCGACACCGATAGTGATGGTTTAAGTGATTATTTAGAAGTCGCTTTTTATAATACTAACGCTTCGGACCAAGATTCAGATGGGGATGGGTTGACTGATTATGAAGAAGAGTCTCTCTTTTGGGATGGTTTTGAAGATGGAGATGCTTTGGGTTGGGATCTTGATAATTATTGGTGTGTAAATTCCGTGAGAAGTATGAATGGAACCTATTCCATAGGACTACCTGGAACTGGTGGAGATTATCAAAATGATTTAAATGAACAGTTAATAAGTCCAAGTATTTTATTACCTAATTTAGATAATGTAAGTTTATATTTCTATCTCTGGTACGATTCGGAACCGATTTGGGATGAATTATCTCTATTTGTAAGGGAAGTCGGACAAGGCTGGGACTTTATCGATAATTGGGATGGTCATGTCTGTACTTGGGAATTACAATCCTATAATCTATCGGATTATGGCGGAAAAAACATACAATTCATGTTTGATTTTGACAGCGATGGAAGTGGTAAATATGAAGGTATATATATTGATTCTATTCAGATAAAAAATGGAACTTACGGCCTAGTAACCCTTCCAAATAATAATGATACAGATAATGATGATTTGAATGATTGGGAAGAAATTAATACATATGGAACGGATCCAGCAGATGGTGATTCCGACCATGATGGGATGCCAGATGGATGGGAAGTTGATAATGGTCTAACCCCTACTGATAACAGCGACAATGAGACAGATTCAGACACAGATGGCTTAATAAATATTTATGAATATGGAAATAGCACGGATCCATGGGACGATGATTGTGATAATGATGGAATGCCTGATGGCTGGGAAATTGATAATAGTCTCGCTCCGCTGAATGGAAATGATAATGAGACCGATGCAGATTTAGATAATTTAATTAACTTGTATGAATATGGAAACAATACTGACCCAAACGATGCAGATTTTGATGACGACGGCTTGGATGACGGAGATGAGTTTTCATTTAACTCAAATGTTACGGATCCGGATACTGACGGTGATGGTCTTAATGATGGAGATGAATTCACTAATAGCACGGATCCAAACGACGCGGATTCTGATGATGATGGTTTAAACGATGGACCCGAAGTCCATACTTATGATTCGGATCCTAATGATAGTGATTCTGATGATGATAATATGCCCGATGGGTGGGAAGTTGATAATGGTCTAACCCCTACTGATAACAGCGACAATGAGACAGATTCAGACACAGATGGCTTAATAAATATTTATGAATATGGAAATAGCACGGATCCATGGGACGATGATTGTGATAATGATGG